>NZ_JBDUCX010000368.1:0-4395 GCF_040003245.1 Chthoniobacter sp. | reverse complement strand
GCCACCTCGCGGGCGAGTTCGACGATCATCCGGGTACGGGTCGGGCCCGGCTCGGAATCCTCCGCCTCGTGCAGGAGCTGCAACAAGGTCAGGGCCAGCCGGTCGCCCACGCGGTCGATGAGCGAGCGGCGGCTGGTGTTGCCCTCCGCTGCGGCCTCGGCGATTTCCGCGTCCAGTTGCCGGGTCTCCTCGGCAAAAGCGTGGACCCGCTCGCAAGCCCGGCGGCAGCGTTGCCAGTCGCGGAAGCCGCCCAGCTTCCAGGCGCTCAAGTTTTGCTCGGAGATGGGCCGGCCCTCGAAGAGGGCGTCCAGCACCTCCTTGGTTTCAGGCAGTTCATTGAGCCACTCCACGAGGCGCTGGCTGGGCTCATTGTCCTCCAGACGCTCGTTGAGGGTTTGGCGAAGGTCCGCCGGCAGGCGGGCGATCTTGCCGAGACGGGCAGGGTTGGTTTTCGTGATCATAGTACGGTTGTGGTTTGGGTTGATGTGAATCGATGCGCATACCGGCTTCCCTTCCCGCGCTGCTCCAAGCAGCGCCGTCCCTTCTCCCACCTCGCGTGAATCCTCCCCGCGAGCCCTCCGGCGTGACGGCCTTCCCCACCGTCACGGGATACGTTTAACATTTCATGAGCAGAATGTCAAGACAAAAATGTGCCTTGGGGAAAGGATTCGGACGCGTGGAGCGGTCAGGCGGCGGACCGTGAATGGCCATTTTTCTGGCGTTCGCCCGGGGGCTGCGCGAGAGTCCGGCACGCTGCCCAGTCACCAGCATCGATCGGCAGCACTCTCCCGCTCCGACCCCTGTATGAATGTGAAAGCAACCGCAATGGCCGTCCTCGTGGCGCTGGGCTGCACCCCGGTTTTTGGGCAGAACATCGGGCAGTTTCCGGGCGGGCCGAATCCGGCGCCGGCGGCGGAGGCCAATGATGCGGCCGAAATCGCCAAGGCGCTCGGACCGCTGGCTGACAGCCTGACGGCGGCCATTTCCATGGATCACTCGACGAAAGGGAGCGTCGTTTACAGCCAGCCGCAGGTCGGCTTCGGGGCGGTCTTTTTCGGTGACGTCCAGTGGCTCAACGACGGCGGACGGCAGTGCGCCAATTTTGCGGACCCCATGTCGAATCTGAAGGCGATGCCCCCCATGCGACTCGGCCCGAACTACACCCTCGCCACGTGGATCAAGCTGCCCTGCCCCGGCAATCATGGGGTCATCTGGGATGGCACGGAGGCCTGCCCCCTGTTCGTCGCGGAGGATCGTTTTGCCTGCTCGGACCGCAACGGGGAGCGCACCTTCTGCACGGTGAAGGGCCTGACCGGCTGGCATCACGTCGCGGTCACTTGTGACGGCACGCAGATGGCGTTCTTCCTCGATGGCGGGATGCGCGGGCAGGTGCCGATGGTGATCGACGATCGCTTGTGGACAATTGGTGCGAAGACCTTCCGGAAGCCGACGGAGAACACCCAATGTGACTGCCTGGACGACATGTTCATCTTCAACCGCCCGCTAAAGCAGGAGGAGATCGCGAAACTTTCCAACGTGCGCCTCCCGATACACCCGCCCACGGCCGAGGAGATCGCGCGGCAGAATGCCACGAAAACCGCGCGGGCCAATGCAGCGCCCGTGGCCGCCGCGCCGGTCAATGGGGCACCGCCGCCCAACATGGGGGCTCTCCCTCCCAATGTCGCCAGTCTCGTCAATCCGGCACCCGTGGTCCCGGCGGCCGATCGCGCGGGCGCGGCGGAATTGGTGAAGACGTATCACGACAGCCTCGTCTTCGTGCAGGGCACGAATGGCTCGGGCAGCGGCTTTCTCGCCAAATTCAACAAGGGCACTTTTCTCTTCACCAATGCGCACGTCGCCGCCGGGGTGAGAGGCGCGGCGTTCAAGACCTTGAACGGGGACAAGGTGCAAATCGGCGCGACTTCCGCGGCGGCGGTCGGACACGATGTGGTGCTCATGCAGGCCACGTCGATTAGCCTGCCCTTTGAGATCATGCAGGGCGTGGACAAGGAAGCGTCGATCGGGGATGCGGTGGTGGTGCTGGGCAATGCCGAGGGCGCGGGAGTCGTGAATACGATCATGGGCAGCATCGTGGGCATCGGGCCGAACCTCGTGGAAGTCGACGCTCCCTTCGTGCCCGGCAACAGCGGCAGCCCGATCATCCACCTCAAGAGCGGCAAAGTCATCGGCGTCGCGACCTACCTCACGATCAAGAAGGTCGACGTCGTAACGAAAAAGGTGCTGAGCAACCCGACGGTGCGGCGCTTCGGCTATCGGCTCGACAGCATCAAATCATGGCAATCGATCAACTGGTCCGCGTTCACCGCCCAGGCCGACACGCTGGAGAATATCGAGAACATGACCAAGGATCTGATCAAACTGGTCAACGAGGCCGACCGGACGGGCCGCTTCACGCCGGACATGACCAATAACCGCGCCATCCGCAGCCGCATCGAAGCGTGGCAGGGGCAATTCCACGGCCACATGAGCAAGACGGATATCGACACGGCCAACGCCAACTTCATCGGCTACCTCAAGAGCCTGTGCAAGAGCGACGTCATCGCCGCGCACCAATCACTGACCTACGATTTTTTCCAGCGCAAGCTGACGGAGGAAGAGCGGGACCGGAATGCGCTGGCGGATATTTTCAATTCGGCGATCCAGGCGGTGCGGAGGTAGGCAGCTCAACTAAAACATAGCCACCGCTCGTGGTTAACGCAGAGGGCGCGGAGAACGCAGAGGACCGCAGAGACAGAACCATTTTCCCTCTCCAGCCCTCTCTCATTTCTCTGTGCCCTCGGCGTTAAATCCCGGGCCGTCATCCGTTCACCCGACGGCGCCCGCGGGCTCGCGCGGGGCGGGCTTTGCTTCCGTGCCCCGGGTGCGGAAGAGGATGTCGACGACGTTGCGGACGTATTGTTCATCGGGCACGGCTTCGACGCTTTCGGCGGGGAAGGTGACGATGCTTTTGAAGTGGTCGGCGAGTTCGGAAAAGAGGGCGACGCGGGCGGCGGGATCGAGGTCGTCGCGGCGGACGAGCGCTTGCAAGGCGAGGCGGGCTTCATCGGGCGAGACGCGCTGGCGGAGACGCGCCTCGAGGTGCGGGTGCTGGCGCAAGGAATTGAATTTGCCGGCGAGGAGCTGGTCAAGGTCGGGCTCGACCGGCTTGGGATTGTAGACCACGACCGTGCTCGCGGCGAGGTCGCCGAGCCGTTGCGAGGTGCGGCTCGCGAGGCAAGCCACGCCGCCGACGAAATAGAACGCGGGCAGCGAATCGACGAAGCGCAGAAGATTGCGCAGGAGCACTTGATGCGGCTGGAGGCGCAGGCCGTGCGAATCCATGACCCGCAAGCGCAACAGCCATTTGCCCACCGTGCGGCCACGCCAAAACCATTCCAGCACGATGCCGTAGCCGACGGAGACGACAAAGTAGCCGATCAGCATCACGACGACTTGAAAATCCGGGCTGATAAAGCCGATCACCGTGCCGACCAGCATCACCACCTTGAGGATGATCATAATCACCAAAAAATCCAGCGCCCACGCCAGGCAGCGGACCACCGGCCCGGCGAGCGCAAAGGAAAAGGCGATGCCTTCGGGAGTGCGGATCTTCAGCGTCGGATTCACGCCTCATCCTCCGGATCGGCGATCTTGCGAAAGTAGAGGAACCAAACCAGCGCGCAGAGTTCCATGAGCCCGAAGACGATCTTCTGCCAGTAGTGGATCATGGGCTCGTGATATTGCGAGAGGAACGACTCCACGAAGCCGGCCCAGACGAGCATGACGGTAAATCCGCAGACCAGCGCCATGAGATCCTGGCCGATGCCGCGCAGCCGTTCGTTCAGCGAGGCGCGGTCGCCGTAACCGATGAGCGCCTTGCCGAGGAGGAGGCCGCCCTGCCCGGCGACGAGGATCGCGGGGATCTCGATCACACCATGCGGCAGCAGCCAGCCGAGCATGAACATCGTCTGCCCGGCGATCATGTAGTCGGCGACGACGAGGCCGAGGATCACGCCATTGTAGAAAAGCTCGATGATCGTGCCGATGCCAAACGTGATCCCGGAGCCGAGAGTGAGGATCGAGACGCGGATGTTGTTCACCATGAGCATCGACGCAAAGTACGAGTGGTGCCCGCCGAGGCGGTCCTCCTTCGCCTTTTCTTCTTCGGCGACGCGTTTGGCCGGATCGCCCATGAGGTGGGCGAATTGCGCGGGCACGATGGATTCCTTCGCCTCCTCATCGAACGCCGTGGCGATGCCGCCGAAAAGCATGCCCACGACCGTGATGATGACCGCCATGGCAAACGCGCCGGATTGTCGGCGAAAGGCGCGCGGAAATTCATTGAGGAACCAATGGATCGGCCGGAAGCGGCGGCCGCGCACCCGCGTCTCGTGG
>NZ_JBDUCX010000170.1:0-14953 GCF_040003245.1 Chthoniobacter sp. | reverse complement strand
TTAAAGCTTTCGACTTCCGTATGCTCGACCAGTCGTCGGCGGAAATCGTCGAGACCGCCAAGCGCACTGGCGCCAAGGTCGCGGGACCGATCCCGCTGCCGACGCGCATTGAAAAATTCACCGTGAACCGGTCTCCGCACGTGGACAAGAAGTCCATGGACCAGTTCGAAGTCCGCACCCACAAGCGCCTGCTCGACATCATCGAGCCGACCGCGAAGACGGTGGATGAGCTCAAGAAGCTCAACCTGCCCGCCGGCGTGGACATCACCATCAAGATCTGACCCTTTCGCCCGACCACGACATGAAGATTGGATTACTAGGCAAAAAGATCGGGATGACCCGCGTCTATGACGACAAGGGCAAAGCCACGCCCGTGACTGTCATCGAAGCCGGGGGCAATACCCTGCTGCAAACCAAGACGACCGAAAACGACGGCTACGCCAGCGTGCAGGTCGGATTCGACACGCAGAAAGAACAGCGCGTGACCCAGCCGCTGCTCGGGCACTTCAAGAAGGCCGGTTCCGAGCCGAAGAAGCGCATCAAAGAATTTCGTCTCCCTGACGGCACGACGCTCGAAGGAGCGATCGACCTGAGCGTTTCCCAGTTCGCCGTCGGCGATGTGGTGGACGTGATCGGCCGCTCGAAGGGCAAAGGCTTCCAAGGTGTCGTGCGCAAGCACAACATGGCGGGGCAGGGGCAATCGCACGGTTCGATGATGCATCGCCGCAACGGCGCCATCGGCAACCGCTCGACCCCGGGCCGCATCTGGAAGAACATGGGCATGCCTGGTCACATGGGTGACGAGCGCGTGACCGTCCAGAATCTCAAGGTCGTGCAGGTTCGCCCGGAAGAAGGCGTGATCCTGATCAGCGGTGCGGTGCCCGGCGCGAACGGCACTTACATCGTCATCCGCCCCGCGAAGAAAGTTCAACCGGAGGCTGCGAAGTAATTTATGGCTGCGAAAGTTCTAACTGTTGAAGCCGCGAAGGCTGCCAAGATCGACGTGATCGAGAATGGCAAATACACCCAGGTCGTCCATGACACCGTGGTCGCGATGCGCGCCAATCGCCGCAGCGGCACCGCTTCCGTGAAAACGAAGGCGACCGTGAGTGGCTCGGGCGCCAAGCCCTGGCGGCAAAAAGGCACGGGCCGCGCCCGCGCCGGTTATAAGTCGAGCCCCGTGTGGGTCGGCGGCGGCGTGGTCTTCGGACCGCATCCCCGCGATTACTCCAAGAAGGTCTCGAAGAGCGTGAAGAAGATCGCCCTGCGCAAGGCGTTGAGCGAGCGGATCAAGGCCGGCGATGTGTTCATCGTCGATGAGTTCGCCGTCAAGGAGCCGAAGACGAAGAACTTCGTCTCGACCATCGCCAAGATCACCGAGGAGCCGAAGACGTTGATCGTCTCCGCGGCCTTCGACAAGAATACCTACCTCGCGGCCCGCAACGTCCAGCCGACGCTGCTCATCACGGCCGCCGAGGTGAACACCGAACAACTTTTGCACTACCGCAAGATCGTCATCACCAACGACGGCCTCGCCCAAATCTCCGACCGCCTGGCCCCATGAACGAGCCCTACGACATTATCGATACGGTCCGCCTGACCGAAAAGGCGACGCTCCTCGCGGAGAAGGAAAACAAGTATGTTTTCCGCGTCAAGCCCCACGCCAACAAGACCCAGATCAAGGCGGCGATTGAGAAGCTCTTCAAGAAGACCGTGATCGCGGTGAACACCATGAATTACGCCGGCAAGAAGAAGCGCGAACGCACCGCTTCCTTCGGCCGCAAGTCGGACTGGAAGAAGGCCGTCGTGACCTTGAAGGCCGGCGACAAGATCGAACTCGCCTAACCCGTAACCAGCCATGGCACTCAAAACTTTCCGTCCTCTTACCCCGACCAACCGCTTCAAGGCGCTGCCGTCGTTCGAAGAGATCACCAAATCCAAGCCCGAGAAATCGCTGGTTGTTATCAAGCGCCGCTCCGGTGGCCGCAATAACAACGGCCGGATCACCTGCCGCCACATCGGCGGTGGTCACAAGCAGAAGTATCGGATCATCGACTTCAAGCGCCGCAAGCGTGACATCGTGGCTTCCGTGATCGCGATCGAGTACGATCCGAACCGCACCTGCCGCATCGCGTTGCTCCAGTATACCGACGGCGAGAAGACCTACATCCTGGCGCCTGCCGGTTTGAACGTCGGGGACAAAGTTTCCGCCGGCGAAACCGCCGAGCCCAAGGTCGGCAACGCCCTTCCGCTCAGCGCCATCCCGCTCGGCACGGCGATCCACAATGTGGAGCTCGTTGCTGGTCGTGGCGGTCAGATCGCCCGCAGCGCCGGTCAGCAAGTGATGCTGAACAACCGCGAAGGCGACTACGCCCTCGTGAAGATGCCTTCTGGTGAGCTGCGCAAGATTCACGTGAAGTGCTATGCGACGATCGGTGCGGTCGGTAATAGCGAGCACATGAACGTCTCCTCGGGCAAGGCCGGCCGCAGCCGCTGGCGCGGGGTTCGCCCAACGGTTCGCGGTATGGTCATGAACCCGATCGATCACCCCAATGGTGGCGGTCAGGGCAAGTCCAAGGGCGGTGGTGGACGCCATCATCCGATGTCGCCCTGGGGCCAGCTGGCGAAGGGTTTCAAGACCCGCCGCAAGCACAAGCCGAGCAACAATTTTATCATTGAACGTCGTAAGTCGAAGAAGAAGACGAAGTAACCTTTTTAACTAACACATCATGGGTCGCTCACTTAAAAAAGGTCCGTTCGTTGACGGACACCTCTACGACAAAATCGAGAAAATGAATGCCGCGAGCGTCAAAAAGCCGATCAAGACCTGGTCGCGCCGCTCGATGGTCACGCCGGACTTCGTGGGACACACGTTCCTCGTCCACAACGGTAAAATTTTTAACTCCGTCTTCGTGACGGAAAACATGGTGGGGCACAAGCTTGGTGAATTTTCGCCCACGCGAATCTTCAAGAAGCACGGTTCCCACACCGCGAAGGTCGCCAAGTAGCGCGAGCCACGGTCCAGAGTTGAGAGAATGAGAATCTCGACCCTAGGCCTGAAGTTCGCGGCGCTGGCCGCCGGGTTGAGCCTGATTTCGGTCGCAAGATCGGAAGGGCCGGCCAAAGGTTCTTTGTCAGAATTAGATATTGAATACAGCGAGTTGAAAGTGACCCTCGAGAAAGTTCTCGGGGAGAACAAACAACTCCGTGATGCTCTCGCTGAGACCGAGAAGACGCTGGCCGACATGAGGAAAAACCTCGCAGCGACCAGTGGCGAAAGCGAAATCTTCAAACGGCAGGCCGGGGAACTGAAGCTGCGGATCGAAGCCCTCGGGCTCGACGCATCCGGCGGCAACAGTGCCAGGCTCGAACAGCGACTGCTGGATGCGGTGGGCGACATGCGCGTGATGGCCGAAGAGAGAAAGAATCTCTCCGAAGTCCTCCTGCAAGTCTCCGAAGCCGCCCGCCTTTACCAAAAGACGGCGCCCAGTGCGAATCCCGAGGCCATCGCCACGCTCGAAGCGGCGTTCCGCAAAGCGGACACCGTGTTGAGCGGTTCTTCACCGAATGCGGTGGAAGCGGCGCCAGTGCCTTCGACCATTGCCGACGGCATGGCGATCAGTGTGCGGGATGACTACGCGCTGGTCGTGATGAATCTCGGAGCCAAACAGGGTGTGAAAATCGGGATGCCTTTCCAGGTCATCCGCGGGGATCGCATCGTGGGCAGTGTCCGGGTGGTCTCCGTTCGCGAGAGAATCGCCGGCGCCATCATTCAAGATCTAACTACTGAAAAAGACCGCATCAAGGTAGGGGACCACCTCAAAGTGGAAGCCCACCGTTAGCCAAATTTACGAAACCAAACTTAGACGAGCATTTAGCATGTTGATCAAATCCATCCATCGAGGCGCACGCATCTCGGCATTCAAGTGCCGGGAAGTGACGCGCGAGATTCAGGGCCTGCCCGTGGCGGCGGCGCTCGACCTTCTTGCTTTCACTCCGCGCAAGGCGGCGGTGCTCATCTCCAAGACGCTGAAAAGCGCCGTGGCCAATGCCGAGAACAACAACAACCTCCGCGCCGACAAGCTCGTCGTGAAGGAAGCCACCGTCGGTGAAGGCCCAACCTTCAAGCGTTTCCAGCCCAAGGCTCGCGGCAGCGCCGGCCCCATCCGCAAACGCACCTCCCACATCCGCATCATTTTGACGGACGAGATCGAGATCAAGCCCAAGCGCGCGCCGAAGAAGTCGGCCGGCAAGGGCAAATCCGCGAAACCCGCGGCGAAGAAGAAAATCGCCGCCCCGGTGGCCGCTGCAGCGCCCGCCGCTGTGGAAGAAACCGTAGCGACTCCCGCTCCCGAGCAGACCACCACTCAAGAATAATATGGGTCAGAAAGTTAATCCTATCGGCTATCGTCTGGCAGTGAATCGTGACTGGCGTTCGCGCTGGTACGCCTCCCCCAAGGAATTGCCTGAGTTCCTGAACTCGGATCTCAAGATCCGCAAGTATGTGAAGGACAAGCTCAAGCTCGCCGCGGTCTCCAAGATCGTCATCGAGCGCGCGTGGAACAGTATCCGCGTCACTATCTTCACGGCCCGCCCCGGCATCGTCATCGGCCGCAAGGGCACCGAGATCGAGAACATGACCAAGGAGATCGAAAGCCTCTCCAATGGTAAATCGGTCAAGATCGACATCCAGGAAATCAAGACCCCGGAACTCGACGCCCAGTTGGTGGCTGAGAACGTAGCTCTCCAGATCGAGCGCCGTATCAGCTTCCGTCGCGCGATGAAGAAGTCGATCCAGCAGACGATGGAATTTGGCGCCCAAGGCATCAAGCTCCGTTGCGCCGGCCGCCTCGGCGGTGCGGAAATCAGCCGCGCGGAATGGTATCGCGAAGGCAAGATCCCGCTCCACACCCTGCGCCAACCCATCGATTACGGCTTCGCCGAAGCGAACACCGTGTATGGCAAGATCGGCGTCAAGTGCTGGCTCTGCAAACCCGAAGGCGCGGCCGAACCGCAGCCGGTCGAGAAGCGCGAAGCGCCCGCTCCCGCCGAGGCCCCTGCCGCCCAGTAACACAACCCTTTAAGAAAGACACCAGGTTATGCCTTTGATGCCCAAACGAGTGAAGTATCGCAAGACCCAGCGGGGAAGCCGCAAGGGGACTGCGACACGGAACGTCGCCATTGATTTCGGAGCGTTCGCTCTCCAGACGCTCGATCGCGCCTGGATCACCAATACCCAGATCGAAGCCGCCCGCGTTGCGCTGACCCGCAACATGAAGCGCAAAGGCAAGCTCTGGATCCGGATTTTCCCGGACAAGTCCGTGACCGCGCGCCCGCCGGAGACCCGCATGGGCAAGGGCAAAGGCGCTCCCGAGTACTGGGTGGCCACCGTGCGCCCCGGCAATATCCTTTTCGAACTCGATGGCGTGCCGGAGTCCGTCGCCCGCGAGTCCCTGCGCTTGGCCGCCGACAAGCTGCCGATCCGCACCAAATTCCTCACCCGCCACCGCGCCGCCTAGTCTATGAAGATCAAAGAAATTCGTGAACTGAGCACGCAGGAGCTCGCCGCCCGCAAGCATGAGTTGCGTGAGGAGAGTTTCCACCTGCGCATCCAGCAGCAGAGCGGCCAGCTCGAGAAGCCGAGCCAGCTCCGCGCGATCCGCCGGGAAATCGCCCGCCTCGAAACGGTGCTCAAACAAAAGACCCAGGCCACTTCGGCCGCAGCCAAGTAAGCCATGAGCGAGCAGACCACAGCCACCACTACTGAATCCACGCCGTCCCGCGGCCTCCGCAAGGAGCGCGTCGGCCAGGTCGTCTCGACCAAGATGGCGAAGACCGCCATCGTGGAGACCACCACCCGCGTCCCGCACGCCAAGTTTGGCAAGATCGTCAAGCAAGTGAAGCGCTTCTATGCGCACGACGAAGAGAACAAGGCGCAGGTGGGCGATACCGTCCGCATCGCCGAGACCCGCCCGCTCTCCAAATTGAAGCGCTGGCGTTTGGTTGAAGTTCTCAAGCACTGACGTATACTCCGCGCCCCTTTTTATGCTCCAGATTCGTTCCAGACTAGATGTTGCTGACAACACCGGCGCCCGCATGGCGAAGATGATCGGCGTCATCGGCAAGAAGAACTCGCCCGAGGCCGGTATCGGCGACATCATCACCGCACACATCCGCGAGGCCAGCGCCGGCGGCACCGTGAAGAAGGGTGAAGTCGTCCGCGCCGTCATCGTCCGCACCCGGCATCCGATCCGTCGCGACGATGGCAGCTACCTGCGCTTCGACAACAACGCCATCGTCATCATCGACAAAGACCTCAATCCCCGCGGCACCCGTATCTTCGGACCCGTGGCCCGCGAACTCCGCGAGAAGAACTTCATGAAGATCGTCTCGCTTGCCCCGGAGGTACTGTAACCATGGCCAGCACCCGTTTTCACGTTAAGAAGGGCGACAACGTCCAGGTCATCACCGGCAACCACAAAGGTTCCATCGGCAAAGTGCTCGCGCTCTTTCCCGCCAAGCAGCAGGTGTTGATCGAAGGTGTGCGCATGATCAAGAAGCACACCAAGAAATCCCAGGACAATCCGCAGGGTGCCATCATCCAGCGCGAAGGCCCGATCCACGTCTCCAACGTCAAGCGTGTCGAGGAGACCGAAGCCACGAGCAAGGCGACGAAGACGAAATCGAAATCCAAGAAGAAAGCCTCCTAACCATGGCTGTTGAACTCTACACATTTTACAAGGATCGCGTGATCCCGAGCATGCAGGAAAAGCATGGCTATAAGAACGTCAACCAGATCCCGAAAGTGGTCAAGGTGGTGGTCAATAGCTGCGTCAACGCGAACACCGACGTCAAGCAGGGCCTCGAGGACGTGAAGAACGAACTCGCTCTCATCACCGGCCAGAAGCCGGCCGAGACCCGCTCGAAGAAGAGCATCGCGAACTTCAAGCTCCGCCAATACCAGCCGATCGGCGCGAAGGTGACCCTCCGTGGTCCCCGCATGTATGAATTCCTGGAGCGTCTCATCAAGACGGCCCTCCCCCGCATTCGCGATTTCCGTGGTGTTTCGACCCGCGCTTTCGACGGTAACGGGAACTACACCCTCGGCGTGCCCGATCAATCCATCTTCCCGGAAGTGGAACTGGACAAGATCAAGCGCAACATCGGTTTCGACGTCACCATCGTCACCACGGCGACGACCAACGCGGAAGCGAAGTCCCTGCTCAGCGAGCTGGGCATGCCTTTCACCGACAAGGCCAAGCGGCCTCCGCAAAAGAAGGCTGAGGAAACCCCAGCCTAATACCAGACATGAGCCAACTCTCCGATCCCATTGCCGATTTCCTCACGCGCCTGCGCAACGCCGGCACGGCCCGCAAGACTGAGGTCATCGCGCCTTACTCGAAAATCAAAGCCGAGGTCGCCCGCATCCTGAAGCAGGAAGGCTACATCTCGGACTACGAAGTGGACACCACGGGCAAGTTCCCGCAGATCAAGGTGACCACCAAGAACCACAACCGCACCTCGGCCATCACCGGCCTGAAGCGCGTGAGCAAGCCCGGCCTGCGCAAGTATATCGGCGTCTCCGAGATTCCGCGCGTGCTCGGCGGCATGGGTATCTCCATCCTTTCCACCCCGCGGGGCATCGTCAGCGGCCGCGAAGCCAAGAAGCAAAACATCGGTGGCGAATTGCTCGCCATCGTTTGGTAACTGAAATTTCGTTATGTCCCGTATCGGTAAAAAAATCATTGAGCTTCCCGCGAAGGTGAAGGTCACCATTTCCGGCGAAGGCGCCGTCAGCGCCGAAGGGCCGAAAGGCAAGCTCGAGTGGACGCTGCCCAAGCAGATTAAAGGCCGCGTCGACGGCACCACGGTGCACATCGAGCGCACCAGCGACGACCGCAAGGTCCGCGCGCTGCACGGTCTTTCCCGCGCGCTGGTGAATAACATCGTCACCGGCGTCTCCACCGGCTTCACCAAGGATCTCGAGATCCAGGGCGTCGGCTTCAAGGCGGCGGTCAAGGGCCCGATTCTCGACCTCAACCTCGGGTTCTCGCACGATGTGCATTTCCCCATTCCGCAAGGCATCAAGATCACCGTCGCGGAAAACACCAAGATCAAGGTCGAAGGCATTGACCGCCAGTTGGTCGGCCAGGTGGCCGCCGACATCCGCGCCTATTATCCGCCTGAGCCCTACAAGGGCAAGGGTGTCCGCTACGCTGGCGAACAGATCCAGCGCAAGGAAGGCAAAACCGTCCAATAAGCCATGGCTACGAAGAAACTCAATCCGCTCAAGATGCGCCACGAGCGCATTCGCAAGAAGGTCGCCGGCACGCCGGAACGCCCGCGCCTCGCGGTGCACTTCTCGGGCAAGAACATCTACGCCCAGGTCATCGACGACGAAGCCGGCAAGACGCTGGCCTCGGCGAATACGACCGAGAAAGATCTCCGCGCCAAGGTGCCCCACGCCAACGTCGAAACGGCCGTCAAGATCGGCAAGACGGTGGCCGAGCGCGCCAAGGCCAAGAACGTCGTCAAGGTCGTGTTCGACCGCGGCGGTTTCATCTACCACGGCAAAGTGAAAGCTCTCGCAGACGCGGCCCGCGAAGGCGGCCTCGAATTCTAAACTATTATGGCTGAACCAAGACAAGGACAGGGCAACCGCCCCCGCCGCGACCGGCAGGACAAACCGAAGGACGATAGCGGCCTCACGGAGAAGGTCGTTTTCATCAACCGTTGCGCCAAGGTCGTCAAGGGTGGCCGCCGCTTCAGCTTCAGCGCCCTCATCGTGACCGGCGACAAGCTCGGCAAGGTGGGCATCGGTTTCGGCAAGGCGAACGAAGTCAGCGAAGCGATTCGCAAGGCTTCGGATGCGGCCAAGAAAGCCATGGTCAAAGTTTCCCTGCGCGAACACACCATTCCGCATGAAGTGCTGGGCGAACACGACGGCGGCCGCGTGCTGCTGCGTCCCGCGTCCCCGGGCACCGGCGTCCGCGCCGGCACGGGTGTCCGCGCGGTCATTGAGGCGGCTGGCATTCGCGACATTCTCGCCAAGTCGCTCGGCTCGAATAATCACGCCAACGTCGTCAAGGCCACGCTGGGCGCGCTTCTGCAGCTCCGCGTCCGTGACCAAATCTTTGAAACCCGCGGAATCACGGCGAAGCGGCCCGTTACCGCCTAATCCTACTAGTTATGAATTTGCATACCCTCAAGCCCCGTCCCGGCGCCAAGCATCGGGTGAAGCGCCTTGGTTGCGGCGAAAGCAGCGGCCACGGCAAGACCTCGGGCAAGGGCCACAAAGGCCAGAAGGCTCGGTCCGGCGGCAGTATCCGCCTCGGGTTCGAAGGCGGCCAGATGCCCCTCATCCGCCGCATGCCCAAGCGTGGTTTCAACAACGCCGAATTCAAGACGCGCTTCGCGATCGTGAATCTCGACGCACTTAACGAGTTCGATAACGGCGCGACCGTGGACGAGCAGTCCCTGCTGGCCGCCGGCGTGATCCGTCGTCCCTACGACGAGGTGAAAATTCTCGGCAGCGGTGAGTTGACGAAAAAGCTGACGATCGTCGCGAACAAGGCCAGCGAAACGGCCAAAGCCGCGATTGAGAAAGCCGGCGGCTCTCTCACCCTCAAGTAATGGCCATCGCTGGATGCCTTGAGCGGGACGCATGGTGCTCAGTCCGCGATTAACGGGCTTCTGTAACGCAGCACGATCATGATCTCGGCATTCTCCAACACCTTCAAGATTCCGGAACTCAGGACCCGGATCATCTTTACGTTGATTCTGCTGGTGGTGGTCCGCGTCGGCGCGGCGATCACCTGCCCGGGTGTCAACGCAGCGGTGATCCAGGAATGGTTTGCCTCGCAGGTCAGCAATGACACCAGCGGCAACGTCGCGGCGCTGTTCAATATCTTTAGCGGCGGCGCGTTGGAAAACTGCGCTGTCTTCTCGCTGGGCGTCATGCCGTACATCAGCGCCTCGATCATGCTGCAATTGCTGACCGCGGTAATCCCGCAGCTCGGCAAGCTGGCGAAAGAAGATGGCGGACGGCAAAAGATCATGCAGTACACGCGTTATGCGACCATCGCGCTGTGTATCTTTCAGGGCTATTTGCTCGCGCTGACTTTCGAGAGCCCGGCGAACAATCCCTTTCTCCATGGCATCATGGATACCATCACGAAGATGCATACGCCTCTCGTGTCGGATCCGGGGATTGCTTTCCGCGTGATGATCGTGATCACGCTCACGGCGGGCACCATGTTCCTCATGTGGATCGGTGACCAGATCACCGACCGCGGGGTGGGTAATGGGATGTCGATGATCATTACGGTGGGCATCGTAGCACGTCTGCCCGCAGCTCTCATTCAGGCTTGGCGGACGTTTGTTCCCTCGGGCGGGCAGGGGAGTCAGGTAAACCCGATGGTGCTGGTGTTCATGCTCGCCTTCCTGGTGATCGTGATCGCGGCAGTCATTTGTGTCACCCAGGCGCAGCGCCGGATCAGTGTCCAGTACGCCAAGCGCGTGGTGGGACAGAAGATTTACGGTGGCCAGACGCAGTACATGCCCTTGAAGGTCAATTACGCGGGCGTCATGCCCATCATTTTTGCCCAGGCGTTGCTCGTGTTTCCCTCGACCATCGCGCAGACGGCCTTCAAGAACTCGCATTTGGCAACAAATATAGCGAACGCTCTGACCCATGGCTGGGTGCACTACACGGTCTACGGGGCGATGATTTTCTTCTTCAGCTATTTCTGGGTGGCCACCCAGTTTCAGCCGCAGCAGATCGCGGAAGACTTGAAGAAGTACGGCGGTTACGTGCCCGGTGTTCGTCCCGGCAAGCCGACGGCGGACTTCCTCGATTTCACCATGACGCGCCTGACGTTTGCGGGCGCGGTCTTCCTCACCATTATCGCGATCCTTCCGGGTATGCTCTCGGAGAAATTGAATGTGCCGTACATTACGGCGCAGTTCTTTGGCGGCACCAGCCTGTTGATTATCGTGGGCGTGATTTTGGATACGATGCGCCAGATCGAGACCCACCTCATCCAGCGGCATTACGATGGTTTCCTGCGCAAGGGCCGCATTCGTGGCCGGTTCGACCGCACGCCCACGGGCCGCGGCGAAGTCGTGCAACAGAATGCCATGCTCTGGCTCTATGTCCTTCTCGCGGTGCTGTTCATTGCCGGTATGGTGATCCTGGTCGCCACGCGGTTCCACTAATGCAGCGCACTGGCGCCGTAGCATGAGCATCCCGATCAAGACCGAGCGCGAGACAGAAAAGATGCGTCTGGCGTGTCGTGCCGCGAGTGACGTGCTGGAACGCGTATCGGGATTGGTCCGACCGGGAATTACCACCGGTGAAGTTGACCAGGCCGCTGCGGATTTTATCGCGGAGCTGGGATGCAAGAGCGCCTTTCTCGGTTACCGCGGCTTTCCCGGTAACATCTGCATTTCCTTGAATGAAGAAGTCGTGCACGGCATCGGCGGCGCCCGCCGCATCCAGTACGGCGATATCGTCAAACTCGATATCGGCGTAGTCAAGGATGGCTGGGTCGGCGATACCGCGACCACCGTGCCCGTGGGCATTATCGATGAAAAGATCCAGCGTTTGCTCACGGTGACCGAGAGCACGCTGGAGATGGCCATCACCCATGCGCAGAATGGCCGGCGACTCGGCGACCTGTGTGCCGCGATCGAAGACGAAATCATTGCCAATGGCTACACGGTGGTTCGCGAATTCGTGGGACATGGTGTCGGCCGCAAGCTACACGAAGAGCCGCAGGTTCCCAACTACGGCCGGCCCGGCAGCGGGCCCAAGCTGAAGCCGGGCATGACGCTGGCGATCGAGCCGATGGTCAACATGGGCACCGCGGGAGTCCGCGTCCTGGATGACAAATGGACGGTCGTGACCCTCGACGGAAAGCCGTCCGCGCATTTCGAACACACAGTGCTCATCACCAAGGGTGAGCCGGAAATCCTGACATGGCGAAAAAAGACGCTATTGAAGTAGAAGGCAAGGTCGTCGAACTCCTGCCCAATACCATGTTTCGAGTCGAGCTCCCCAACGGGCACCGCATCCTCGCCCACATTTCCGGAAAAATGCGTTTGCACTTCATTAGGATCTTGCCAGGGGACAAAGTTCTGCTAGAGATGTCCCCCTACGATTTGACCAAAGGTCGTATTACCTTCCGGCAAAAGTAGCGAAACCGCCCGTATCGCACTGGGTTTTCCCAGCGCGATTTTTTGTCCTCCAAACACAAACCAAATTTTAAATCATGAAAGTAAGAGCATCCGTCAAAAGGCTTTGCGAATCCTGCCGCATCGTGAAGCGCAAGAACGTGGTCCGCGTCATTTGCAAGAATACGCGCCACAAGCAGCGGCAAGGCTGAAGCCATTTTCGATTTTCGATTTCGGGAATTCCGATTCAGAAAATCAGCCGGCTAAATCCAATCAAAAATCGAAAATCGAAAATCAAACTCCATAATATATGCCCCGAATCCTAGGCGTTGAAATTCCTGGCGACAAACGCATCGAAGCGTCGCTCCCGTACATTTACGGCATCGGCCCGAGCACTGCGAAGCGCATCCTCGAGCAAGCCAACATCAATCCCGACGCGCGCGCCAAGGATCTGTCCAACGAACAGTTGAACCAGATCATCCAGGCCATCACGGCGAGCAAGCTCCCGATCGAGGGCGATCTGCGCCGCGAATTGCAGGCCAACCTCAAGCGCCTGCAAGCCATCAACTGCTATCGTGGCATTCGCCACCGCCGCGGACTGCCCGTGCGCGGTCAGCGGACCTCCACCAACGCCCGCACACGCAAGGGCCCGCGTAAGACCGTGGGTGTCCAGCGCGCCAAGGATGCGAAACCGGCGTAACCCCATAACGAACGAAGATCATGCCTGATTCCGACAAGACAGAGGCCCCGAAAGCCGAAACCGCAGCTCCGGCTGCAGCCGCTGCGGCTCCCGCTGCGACCGAGACCGCTCCGAAGGCCCCCAAGAAGGCTCCGAAAGCCAAGAAAGACGCTGCCGCCGCCGCTCCCGAGCCGAAGAAAGAGGAAAACCTCTCGCTCGATCCGAACGCCGTCGTTGAGCAAATCAAGATCGTCAAGGCCAAAGGCAGCAAGAATGTCCACAGCGGCATTGCCCACATCGTGGCTTCGTTCAACAATACGATCGTCACCATCACCGACCTGACCGGTTCGACCATCGGTTGGTCGAGCGCCGGCAAGTGCGGCTTCAAGGGCTCGCGCAAGAGCACGGCTTACGCCGCGCAGATGGTCGCGCAGGACGCCTGCCGCCAGGCGATGGGCCATGGCCTCAAGGAAGTCGAAGTTCGCGTCAAGGGCCCCGGTGCCGGCCGCGAATCCGCCGTCCGCGCCATCCAGGCCGTGGGCCTCGAGATCAGCATCATCAAGGACGTGACCCCGGTGCCGCACAACGGCTGCCGCCCACCCAAGCAACGCCGCGTCTGACCGTTCAAACTCACTAAACTCAATTCGTTATGGCACGTTATACTGGCCCCAAAACAAGAATCAGCCGCCGCTTCGGAGTCGCCCTTTTCGGCCCCTCGAAAGCGCTGGAACGCAAGAACTACGGCCCCGGCATGCACGGACCGAAGGGCTCGCGCCGCAAGCAGTCCGAATACGCGATCGCCTTGGGCGAGAAGCAGAAGCTGCGTTACCAATACGGCGTCCTCGAGAAACAGTTCCGCCGCTACTTCGGCATCGCCTCCCAACGCCGTGGTGTGACCGGTGAGATCCTCCTTCAGTTGCTCGAGACCCGTCTCGACAACGTCATCTACCGCCTCGGCTTCGCGAACTCCCGCAGCGCCGCCCGGCAGATGGTTTCGCACGGCCACGTGCAGGTCAATGGCCGCAAGGTCGACGTCTCTTCCTTCAACGTGAAGGCCGGCGATGCGATCACGGTCAAAGACAAGCCGCAGTCCCGCCGTCTGGCGGCGAAGAACCTCGAGTTGACGCAGATCACCCCGGTGCCGGATTGGCTCACGGTGGACAAGGATCAGTTCGCCGGCAAGGTCTCGCGCATCCCGACCCGCGAAGAGATCGCCCCGATCGTCAACGAGCAGTTGATCGTCGAACTTTACTCGCGCTAATCCCACGGAGTCTCACTTTCGGCGCAGGTTGCCTCGTGCAGCCTGCGCCGTTTTTGTTTCTCGATGGGATGGCTGGGACAAAGAGGAGGGATGGGATCCATGCATCCCATCAGTCCTGTGCTTCAAATCTCTCCGGGTTCTACGGCCTATTCGAATTCGTCGTCCGGACCCCAGAGGTGTTCCTTGGTCCAGCGGTTTTCGTAGAGCTTGCACAATCCGATGGCCGGAGCTACGCCGCCATAGTACGACGCCGTGGTCGTGTACTGCTTGTCCTCGTCGTAGGTGCCGACGGCGATCACCACATGATCGAAGTGCTCGCTGAGCAATTCGAATGCTTTGTCGATCATCTGCTGCTGAACTTCGGTCATGCGGAAAACCTGCGAGCGAAATGGAAAAGTGGAAAGCGGAAATTTCTCATGGGCCACGGACGGAGAGAGACGGCTTCTGCTCGCGGGTGCTGAACCCGGGCGGAGTTGCAGGCGAGGTTGACCGTCGCTTGTGAATCTTTTCACAAATTCCGCTTGCGGCGCCCGCCACGCCAAACGTACCGTCCCTCATCCGCCAATGGCCGTCACCACGACAGAACTCGAACATCCCGACACCCTGGCCCGCACGCAAGCCGCTCTCAGCGAGGGCAGCGATACTTCGGACCTTCTAGGGGAAAAGCTGATCCTCAACATGGGGCCGTCGCATCCGGCGACGCATGGTGTGCTGCGGATCATCCTCGAACTCGACGGCGAGATCATCACCAAGGCCACGCCGGACATCGGCTACCTGCATCGCGGCGACGAAAAGATCGCCGAGAACATGCACTACAACCAGTTCATCCCCTACACGGA
>NZ_JBDUCX010000367.1:0-4408 GCF_040003245.1 Chthoniobacter sp. | reverse complement strand
TTCCATCATCGCTGATTTCCTTATTTTGTG
Organism: Chthoniobacter sp.; assembly: GCF_040003245.1. Classification (NCBI taxonomy): domain Bacteria; kingdom Pseudomonadati; phylum Verrucomicrobiota; class Spartobacteria; order Chthoniobacterales; family Chthoniobacteraceae; genus Chthoniobacter; species Chthoniobacter sp. Next base: position 4,378 of record NZ_JBDUCX010000367.1, on the reverse strand, counting down.
GTCCAGAAATCTCGCGCACCTCACTCATACTCTTTTGTCCTCAACGGTCTGCTTCTGCGCTGTCCCTCAAATGCTTCGATAAGCTGTTTCCTGGTCACGGACGGATCAGCGACCTTCACCACCAGACACGCGTAAGCGACCGATCCTCCAGCTTCTCGTTCGCTGTAATAGGGATAGATACGAAATACCGTGGTCCCTTTTTCCATCCCCACACGCCATATCCCTGTTTGCACATCGATGGTCTGAATCAATGCTTTTTTCGTCCACCCTTTCGGAAGGGTCAACTTCGAGACACCCTGCCCTAACTCCGCCTTGGCGAACACATCCAAAAACTGCTTCCTCAGCAGAACTTGATCATCCGCCCGTGCGGGCAAAAATCCGGCGCACAAAATAACCACAACAAGAACGCAACGGCACCCACGCCACTTGTTCATAGTAAAGGATTTCTTTAGTCGAACGCCCCGCTATTTGAAATTGCGCATGCGCAGGAGGAACTGTTCGCGTTCGTAGCGCACGATGGTGTCGAGGATGAGGCCGCAGGCGAGGCTCAGGGCGGCGAGCATGGCCAGGCCGGTCGCGAGGATGGCCAGCGGGACGCGATAGACGTACTGGTAGCGGATGAAGTCGAGGATGGGGAAGATTCCCGAGAGGAGGGAGCCGAGGAGAAAGAGCGCGGCCACCGCGGCGAAGAAGCGGAGCGGTTTGAAGTCCTTGCACACCTTGACGATGGTTTTGACGACGCGGAAGCCGTCCTTGAAGGTGCTGAGCTTGGAGAACGAGCCCGCGGGGCGGGAGCGGAAGGCGATGGGGACTTCGTGCTGCACGAAACCTTTGTCGATGGTCTGGATGGCGATCTCCGTCTCGATCTCGAAGCCGGTGGCGAGCAAGGGCACGTTGCGATAGAAGGAGCGGCTGAAGAGCCGGTAGCCGGAGAAGAGATCGCCGACGGGCGTGCGGAAAATCAGCTCGATGAGCTTGGCCAGGGCGTTGTTGGCCCAGGTGTGGGTGGTTTTGAAAGCGCTCTGGTCGTCGCTCACGCGGCGGCCGACGACGGTGTCGCCGCCGAGCGATTCGACGGCGGCGACGAGTTTCAGCCCTTCCTCGGCGGGGTAAGTGTCGTCGCCATCGACCATGAGGACGTAATCGGACTCGGCCATCCGGAAAAGCCTTTGCACGGCGTAGCCTTTGCCGGGACGCGGCTCGTAGACGACCTCCGCGCCGTGCTCCCGGGCGATTTTGGCGGTGTCGTCGGTGCTGCGGTTATCGATCACAAGGATGCGCGCCGCGGGAAAGACACGACGAAAATCGTCGACGACTTTGCCGACGGTGAGGGATTCGTTCAGGCAGGGAATGCCGATGGTGAGGGTAAAACTCAAGGGGCAGAAATCGGCTGGAAGTTTAGCGTGGCCATTTGTTCTGTGGGAGGATTTTCGCCCTTGGATGCCTCTGCGGCGCGCGAGGAGCGGCCGAGGCGTCTTCCGGCCCACCGCAGGATATGCATACCCAGGAGCATCGCCCCGACGAAAATGTAGATAACGCAGAAGGGCTCGAACGCGTAGCGGTACCGGGGATTGCTCACGCCGGTCAACGAGACGACGAACCAAAGGACGGCGAGCGACATGATCCACGCGAAGTGAAATTTTTGCAAAGGCCCCGGGCTAAGCATCGCGATCAGCATGCCAGCCAGCGCGACCCAAAAGAAAATGGGCAAGGCGGGGATGGGAGTGTCCCGGACGATGTCCTCATCCTCATCCGCACCCAAAGTCAGCTCCGCCCAGGATTTATCCCAGGCGCGATACCATTTCATCGGGTGATAATGTTCGCGGACAAAAGCATCTACGTCGACGGGATTTTTCAGCCCATCCCGTCCGATCAGGCCGTGGCCCAGGACGCCGAGCTCCTCTTTCCGGTTAAAACCGACCTTGAGCTTTTTGGACAGGAAGGGTTCATCGTATCCGATGCTCGTGGGGAAACGGGTGGCGAGGCAAAACTTGTCGACCGCAAGACGCAGCGAGGCCCAAGGCTGATGCACGCAGGCCTCCATGGCCATTTTCTGGCAAAGCAGATTACCGTCAGCGCCGCGCTGTCCCTTGGCTTTCAGATAAGCTTCCGCCATATCGCCGAGCCGTCGGGACAGGCCCTGCAAACCTTCTGGAGCTTCCTGGCGGGTCAACCTGGTCTGATCGCGGAGCGGGCGAACCAAGCGGCCGAATTCGGGGTCGACCTTGGATTCATCGGGCGCCAGCGGCAAAACCGTGGCATAGAGCAACTGGCCGGCCTGGTGGGTGGTAGTGAGCACGAGAGCCACCACGGACAGGGCCGCCAGCCAGCCAAGTCGAATTCCCAAGGTTCTCCAATTCCGCCAGTGGACGAGGACAAGCAGGACGAAGCCGAAGCCCAACAAGAGCCGCCCTTCGGGCCGGGAAGCGGGAGTGAAAAACAAGGCGGCCAGCATCCAGACGAAATGCCGGCCCGTCGGCTGCCGGGTAAAGAGGGTCGCGGTAAGGGCGAGGGCAAAAACGAAGAAGAGATAGGCACTCTCCGACATCAAGGCGTGCTCGTACCAAAGGACTGCGGGATTGGCGGCAATGAGCAGCGTGACGGGAACGATGACCCAGCGCCAGGAGGCGAGCCAAAGGCGCACAAGCGCCCCGCTCATCAAGATCACGCCCAAGCCAGAGAGATGCTGGACCAGCGGGATGAGGATCAACGCCGGGAGGTGCAGGAGGTAAGGCACCGTATACAGCAGGGGCACCAGAAACGTGCGCTTCGAATGGATCACCACTTTGTGCTTCTCGAAGAAGGTGGACACCGTGTAGAGGAAATCGGTGCTGTCGAACTGCATGTAGCCGTAGGGCATCTGCCAGGTCATGACCACGCGCAGAATGAAACCCAGGAGCAGCGCCGGGACGCAAAACCACAGGAACTCCCGCATCTGCGGAGTGCGAAGGTCCCAAGGCGGCATGATGGCCGATACGCGAGCCGGGTCGCGGTCGGCTATGCCTTTCATGTCGATCAAAACGACAGGCGGACGACGCCGCTGCCTTTTTCGATGCGGCCGATGACACGGCCTTTCGTCAACTGGAGCGCCTTTTCGCGATGGGCGGCGGAGACGACAACGGTCATGCCGATCCCCATGTTGAAGACTTGATACATTTCGGTGCGGTTGATCGAGCCGCCTTCGCGAATGTGGTCGTAGATCGCGGGAACCTTCCACGATTTCGTGTCGATGACGGCGTCGGTCTTCTTGGGGAGGACGCGCGGAAGATTATCGATCAGGCCGCCGCCGGTGATGTGGGCGAGACCTTTGACCATGCCCTTCGGCAGCTTGGCGAGGAGCGGCTGGTAATTCTTATGCACGCGCAGGAGCTCGTCGCCGAGGGTCTTGGCGACGCCGGGAAGCTTGCTGGAAACCTTCAGGCCCATCTGTTCGAAGAGGACTTTGCGGGCGAGCGAGTAGCCGTTGGTGTGGAGGCCATTGGCGGCGAGGCCGATGATGACGTCCCCTACCCTGATGCGGGAGCCGTCGAGCGCCAGGGCGCGATCCACCACGCCGACGATGGTGCCGGCGAGATCGTATTCGCCGCGTTGATACATGCCGGGCATCTGCGCGGTCTCGCCCCCGATGAGGGCGCAACCGGCTTCCTTGCAGGCCTTGGCAAAGCCCTTGATGAGCTGCGCGAAAACGGGCGGATCGAGGCGCTCGGCGCCGATGTAATCGAGGAAGAAAAGCGGGCGGGCGCCGACGACGGCGATGTCATTCACGCAATGATTCACGAGGTCCTGGCCGACGGTGTCGTGGCGGTCGGCGGCGAAGGCGAGCTTCAGCTTGGTGCCCACGCCATCGACGCTGGAGACGAGCACGGGATCTTTCATCCCCTTGAAATTGGCGCGGAAAAGGCCGCCGAAGCCGCCGATCTTGCCCAGCACTTCGGGGCCGTGGGTGCCCTTGACGAGGGCGTGGATGCCGCTCTTGATGCGGTTGCCGAGGTCTACGTCCACGCCGGCGGCGGCGTAGGCTTTCTTGGGTTTTTGATGGTCGGGGGCCGACTGCCGATTTGAAGCCATGCTGCGTCTCTGAATTTACGGAACTTGGTCGAAGAGTTCGGGGTGATCTTCGTCGGCGAGGAGATTGGCGCGATGGGCGCGGCGCTCCATGATGAATTTGTCGAGGTTCGGATCGACGGGCACGGGATATTTGCCGTTGAAGCAGGCGAGGCAGAAATTCGCCTCGTCCTGGCCGGTGGCGCGCACCATGCCGCCAACGTCGAGATAGCCGATGCTGTCCGCACCCAGGTAATCGCGGATCTCCTCGAGCGTGTGCTGGTTGGCGATGAGCTTTTCCGGATCGGGAAAATCGATGCCGTAATGACAGGCG
>NZ_JBDUCX010000169.1:0-14982 GCF_040003245.1 Chthoniobacter sp. | reverse complement strand
GAAGGGGACCGCAAGATCGCCGAGTTGATCATCGGCAACATCGACGACACCGGTTTTCTGCAAACCGGCCCCGAGGAAATCGCCCAGAACACCGGCATGGACGTGGCCGATCTCCAGCGCGTGCTGGAGCATGTGCACACTTTCCACCCCGTGGGCGTCGGCTCCCGTGATTTGCGCGAGTGCCTTCTCATTCAGCTCAAGCGCCTGAGCAAGGAGCAGAGCCTGGAGTACCGCATCGTCGACCGTTACATCGACGACCTCGGCAAGCGCCGCTTCCCCGAAATCGCCCGGCGGCTCGGCACCACCGCCGAGCAAGTCCAGCGCGCCGCGAATTTCATCGCCACCCTCGACCCCCGGCCCGGTCAGATTTTCACCCCCGATCCCAACAACTACGTCCTGCCCGACGTGACCGTGGAAAAGATCGGCGGCGAGTGGACCATCTCGCTGAATGGCGAACAGATCCCGCATCTGCGCATCAGCAATACCTACAAGGACCTCATGTCGCAGGACAAAGGCGGTGCGGATGTGAAGGACTACATTCGCGACAAGATCCGCAGCGGCAAATTCCTCATCAAGTCGATCCACCAGCGGCAGCAGACGATCTCGAACATCGCCCATGAGATCGTCTCGCGGCAGAAGGATTTCCTGGAGCACGGCCCCAGCGCGCTCAAGCCGATGACCATGGTGCAAATCGCGGATGCCGTGGGCGTGCACGAGACCACGGTGAGCCGGGCGATTTCCGGCAAGTACATGCAGACGCCCCAGGGTGTCTTCGACATGAAGTATTTCTTCACCCCCGGCTATCAAACCTCCGGCGGCGAATCGATGAGTAACACGAGTGTGAAAGGCGCGATCGCCGAACTCGTCAAAGGCGAGGACACGAAGACCCCGCTCAGCGACAAGGAGATTGTGGAGATTCTCGAGAAGCGCGGCATCCCCATCGCCCGCCGCACGGTGGCCAAATATCGCGGCGAGTTGAACATCCTGCCGAGCAACATGCGGAAGCGGTATTGAAGCGGGCGGACAACGGTGTCCGGCTCGGTAGGCGCGCAGGCCGCGCTCCCGCAAATTTGCTTTTTGATCGGGGTATGGCTACAGTCGCCTTCGGGAGATAAGGGGAGGAGAGGAAGGACGAAGTTTCGGGGTGCCGGCGGCCAGGACAGGAGAGGTTCTTTGACATTAGAATCGGCGGCGGATTGACGCAAACCAGATGCAATAAGGGTATCTTTGTTGCTGAAGGTAATTCGCTTGCCAGCCGCCTTGGCAGATCAAGCCGGCCCAGAGTAAAGCAAAGGTGAGTCAAGGCCAGTCAAGGCGGGTAAAGGTCGGAAATTTTCCTCGCCTTGGTCTCTATAGTAATCTGCGGAGGCGTCGCCAATGCCATTGAATGGCGTTTGGGGGGAGGCGATCCGCCTCGCGGCCTTTTCCTCTGCGCCTCTGCGTTTGTCCCCGTTGCGCCATGGACCTGTCGCCAAGCCTCCAGTCTGCGTTTTCCTTCTCGCGTTCTGGAAACGGCGCGTTTCGCAGTTGCGGTCTGCGCGCGGCGTGCCAGAGAGTGTGCGCCCGCATGATCACACCTGAGCAAGTCCGAGAAAAGCTTTCGACCGTCAAATACCCTGGCTTCAACCGCGACATCGTTTCGTTTGGTTTAGTGAAGGATGTGCGGGTCACGGGTGTCGATGTAGTCGTGCAGATGTCGCTGGCGACGAATGACGCCAAGATTCCACAGGCCATCAAGGAAGGGTCGGAAGCCGCGCTCGCGCAATTGGCCGGGGTGGGGCAGGTGACTGTCCGCATCGATATCCAAGCGCCGCCGCAAGCACCGCAGGCCGCCAGCGGCGCGCCCATGGCGGCGGGAGCGATCGAGGGCATCAAGCGGGTGATCGCGGTGGCCAGCGGCAAGGGCGGCGTTGGTAAATCCACGGTGGCGGCGAATCTGGCTGTCGCCCTGCATCAGACCGGCGCGGCGGTGGGGTTGTGCGACTGCGATTTGTATGGACCGAGCATCGGCCTGATGTTCGGCAGCGGCGAGCGTCCGATGGCTACCGAAGACAATCGCATCATCCCGATCGAGCGTTACGGTCTGCGGCTCATGTCGATGGGCTTTCTCCTCGACGATGCGGCGCCGGCCATTCTCCGCGGGCCCATGGTGACGAAATACACGCAGCAGTTTCTGCGGCAGGTCGATTGGGGGCAGCTCGATTACCTCGTGCTCGATCTCCCGCCGGGCACAGGCGACATCCAGCTCACCATCGTCCAGACGGTCGCACTCGCCGGCGTGGTCATCGTCACCACGCCGCAGGAAGTGGCGCTGATCGACGCCCGCAAGGCGGCGACCATGTTCCAGAAGGTCAACGTCCCGGTCCTCGGTCTCATCGAAAACATGAGCTACTTTCTGTCGCCTAGTGACGGCAAGCGTTACGACATCTTCGGCTCCGGTGGCGGCGAACGGGAATCGGCCCGCCTCAAGGTGCCACTGCTCGGGCAGATCCCGATCGACATTCCCACCCGCGAAGCCGGCGACCGCGGCCAGCCGGTGACCAGCATCGATCCCACCAACCCGGTTTCAGAGGCATTCGTGCAAATTGCCCGAAAGCTGAACGACTCGCTTTCTGCATAGGTCCGTGTCGCTCATCGCATGCGAATCTCTCTTCCCGTCGGTAAAACAATTGACGCCCGTTAAAATTTCCAGAAATTATGCTCACAGCAATGAGCTCTCCTACTGATGAACCGGCCGAACTCGTTCGCGAGTCCTTGCTCTACAAGGAATTCCTTGCGGAGCGCGAAGAGATTTTGCGCCACAAGTGGATCGAGAGCGAAAAGGCTGGCCACGACATCGGATTTGAAAAAGCCCTGCTCGACTGGATTGTGAAACACCGATCCTCTTGGCGGGCTCAGCGGCATCCCGGACATGTGAACAACTAGTCCCTCAGCCGTCCCTTTAACGCGATCCTGCGAGGTCGCAAAGGAACATGAACCCAGCACCCACTCCGCCCACTCCCGGCGCCGCGCTCGTCCTCGACCGTGCGGCCATCGAGCGCTGTCTCAAGCGCATCGCGCACGAAATTATCGAGCGCAACCCCGACCTCACGAAAGTCGCGCTCATTGGCATCCCCTCGCGCGGCATTGAGATCGCCAAACGGCTGGCCGCCTATCTCGCGGAGTTCAGCGGCACTCAGCCGTTCACTGGCGTTGTCGACGTTGCCATGCATCGCGATGACTTGCACCGGCATCGCCTGCCGCCCCGCGTCGAACGGACCATCCTGCCGCTCGAACTGGAAGACGTGACCATCGTGCTGACGGACGACGTCCTCTTCTCGGGCCGCACCTGCCGGGCGGCGATGGATTCCATCTCCAGCTTCGGCCGGCCGGCGCGCATTCAGTATGCCGTGCTTGTGGATCGTGGTCATCGCGAGTTGCCCATCCGCGCGGACTACGTAGGCAAGAATCTCCCCAACGCGCTTGGCGGACGGGTCTACGTTCGCTTCGAAACCACGGACGGCGTCGACGACTCCGTTTGGATGAGCCAATCCTGATCCCCATGAGCGCCGCTTCCCCTTCCGCCAACCAGGGCGCCAACGTCTGGACGCACAAAGACCTCGTCGGTCTGCAAGACCTGACCGCCGCAGAGATCGTCCACGTACTCGATACCGCTGCAGCGTTCAAGGACGTCGGCACGCGCGAGATCAAGAAGGTGCCGGCCTTGCGCGGCCAGACGATGGTCAATTTCTTCGTCGAGGCCAGCACCCGCACGCGCGTGAGTTTCGAGCTCGCCGCCCATCGCCTCAGCGCGGACGTGATCAACATGACGGCGTCCAACTCGAGCCTCACCAAGGGCGAGACGCTCAAGGACACCGCGAAGAATCTCGAGGCCTTGCACGCCGATATCATCGTCCTGCGGCACAGCAGCGCGGGCGCCGCGCAATTTCTGGCAGAGCGCCTCGACGCCAGCGTGATCAACGCGGGCGACGGCGCGCACGAGCATCCCACGCAAGCCCTGCTCGACACCTTCACCATCCGCGAAAAGCTCGGCCGCATCGCCGGCATTCACGTTGCCATCATTGGCGATATCCTCTTCAGCCGCGTCGCGCGCTCGAACATCCACGCGCTGCTCAAGCTGGGCGCGCGCGTCACGCTCGTCGGTCCCAGCACGCTGGTGCCGCGCGAGTTCGAGCAAATGGGGGTGAAGGTCACGCACGATCTCGACAGTGTGCTGCCCGACGCCGATGTGGTGAACCTGTTGCGCATCCAGCACGAGCGGCAGCGCAAGGAATACTTCCCCAGCCTCGGCGAATACACCGCTCTCTTCGGCGTCACCAAGCAACGGGCCGAGCGCCTCAAACCCGGCGCTCTCATCATGCACCCCGGCCCGATCAATCGCGGCGTCGAGATCGATAGCGACCTCGCCGACAGCGCCCGCAGCGTCATCCTCGACCAAGTCACCAACGGCCTCGCCGTCCGCATGGCGGTTCTCTACCTCTGCGCTGGGACGAACCCCAAACGATGAAAACCACCCTCATCACCAACGGCCACATCATTGACCCGGCGAATGGGATTGATCGCGTGGGCGACATTTACGTCACCGATGGCAAGATCGCGAAGATTGATCTCGAAGGCTCCGCGCGACACGTGGAGTCCGACGAAACGATCATCGATGCCACCGGCCTCGTCGTCACTCCGGGCTTGATTGATCTGCACGTTCACTTTCGCGAGCCGGGCCAATCGGCCAAGGAAACCATCGCTACTGGCGCCAAGGCGGCGGCGGCGGGCGGCTTTACCAGCGTGGTGTGCATGCCGAATACCTCGCCCTCGGTCGACAGCCCGAGCGTCGTCGCGTGGATTGTGGAGAAGGCGAAGGCGGAAGCGTGCGTGAATGTCTTCCCCACCGGCGCCATCACCAAGGGCATCGCCGGTGAAGAACTCGCGCCCATCGGTTCGATGCGCAAAGCCGGCATCGTGGCGCTGACCGACGACGGCCATTGCATCCAGAATCCCGAAGTTATGCGCCGCGCGCTGGAGTATGCGCGCATGTTCAACCTCACCGTCATGGACCACTGCCAGGACTACGCACTCGTGGGCAAAGGCGTGATGCACGAGGGCTACTGGAGCACCGTGCTCGGCCTGCCCGGCTGGCCGGCGATCGGCGAGGAAATCATCGTCTCGCGCAATGCCCAACTCGTGGAACTCACCGGCACGCCCATTCACTGCCAGCACCTGAGCAGCGGCGGCAGTGTGCGCATCCTGCGCGAAGCCCGCAGCCGCGGCGTGGCACTAAGCGGCGAGATTTGTCCGCATCACATCGCCCTCACCGACGAGTCGATCCGTACCTTCAATACGAATTTCAAAATGAACCCGCCGCTGCGCACCCAGCGGGACATCGACCTGCTCATCGAAGGCGTGGCTGATGGCACGATCACCGTGCTGGCCAGCGATCACGCGCCACATTGCAATTACGAAAAGGAAGTGGAGTTCGACCAGGCTCCTTTCGGCATCCTCGGCCTCGAAACGGAACTCGGCCTCTTCCTCGACATTCTCGTGCACAAGAAAAAGGCCATCAGCCTCGCGCGCCTCGTGGAGATGTTCACCACCGAGCCCGCCCGCCTGCTTGGCCTCGACCGCGGCACGCTCAGCATCGGCGCCCCGGCGGACATCACGCTCCTCGATCCCGATCTCGAGTGGACCGTCGATAAGGAACAAAGCTTTTCCCGCAGCCGCAACACCCCCTTCCACGGCTGGGAGCTCAAAGGCCGCGCCGTCCGCACGATCGTGGCCGGCGAGACCGTCTGGTCGTTGTGATCACATTGCGACTCGGCGCTTGCCGCCGCGGGAACACCTCGCTAGGCATCTGGCTATGAAGAAGGTCCCTCTCGGCGACAGCAAACTCCAATCCAGCAGGCTCGCTTACGGCTGCTGGCGCATCGCACGTACTGGGGACATCCAACAGGATCTCAAGACCACGCGGGAAGCGGTCAATGCGGCCATCGATTCGGGCTACACGCTTTTCGATCACGCCGATATCTACTGCCATGGCCGGGCGGAGAGCGCTTTCGGGGAAGTGCTCCGGGAGAATCCCAAGCTGCGCAAAAAGATCCTCGTCGCCACGAAGTGCGGGATTCGCATGGCAGACGAACCGCCGGGCGCGCCCCAGCGTTACGACTTCACCGCCGAGCACATCATCCGCTCGTGCGAGCAATCGCTGCAGCGCCTGCACGTGGAGCACATCGATCTCTACCAACTCCACCGGCCGGATTACCTGATGGACGTGGATGAAGTCGCGCTGGCTTTCACCAGCCTGCACAAGTCGGGAAAAGTGCGTGAATTCGGCGTGAGCAACTTCCGCCCCTCGCAGGTGAGCCTGCTCCAACGCGCGCTCCAGCAGAAGCTGGAGAAGAATCTCGTGACCAACCAGGTCGAGATCAGCCTCGCGCAGCTCACGGCTTTTGAAGACGGGACGCTCGACCAGTGCCAGGCGATGAACATTACGCCCATGGCCTGGAGCCCGCTGGCCGGGGGACTGATCGGCGACGGAGCGACGGACGTACTGCCGAGTCAAAAGGGCTACCCTTGCACGGGAATCATCAAGGCCATGGATGACCTCGCCAAGGAGCGCAATACGAGCCGCACGACCATCGCGATTGCCTGGCTGCTCAAGCATCCGACGAAGATCATTCCCATCATTGGCAGCACGAATCCGGAACGCATTCGTGCCGCCGCAGCCGGGGCCGAAATCGAGCTGACCCGCGAGGAGTGGTATCGACTGCTCGTCGCGGCGCGGGGCGAACCCTTGCCGTAGTAGTGCCGAAAGTCCTCATCGCCGGCTGCGGTTTCGTCGGGCTAGCGACCGCGCGGCTCTTTGCCCAGCGCGATTGGGAAGTCATCGGGCTCACGCATTCGGAAGAGTCGGCCGCGAAGCTTGCTGGTGAAGCGTTCAAGGTGATGGCCTGCGATATCGGCGAACGTGCGTCAGTAGAGGCGCACGCTCACCTTGGACCATTCGACGTGGTCGTTCATTGCGCCAGTTCAGGGCGGGGAGGCGCCGAGCAATATCGGCGCGTGTATCTGGAAGGTGCGCGCCATCTCAACGCTGTCTTTACGCCCGCGCAATTGCTCTTCACCAGCAGCACGTCGGTCTATGCGCAAACGGACGGTGGGTGGGTCACGGAGGATAGTCTGGTGGAGCCCGATCGTGAAACGGGACGCCTCTTGCGTGAGACGGAGGATCTGGTCATCACGCAAAAGGGAATCGTCGCGCGCCTCGCCGGCATCTACGGCCCGGGCCGCTCGGTGTTGTTGCGCAAGTTTTTCGACGGTACCGCCATCATCGAGGGGGAGGGAGCGAAATGGATCAACCAGGTGCACCGCGACGATATCGCGGGGGCGCTCGCCCGCCTCGCTCATTTTCGAGTTTCGGGCGTCTTCAATGTGACCGACAACCAGCCGCTCACCCAGCACGAGATCTACACCTGGCTCGCGCAACGCTTCAACCGGCCGCTCCCGTCCAGCGGCCCGATCGACGTGAATCGCAAACGCGGCTGGACGAATAAACGGGTCAGCAATGCGCGGCTGCGCGCCCTCGGCTGGACGCCGCGGTACCCGTCGTTTTTTGAGGCGGTTGCCAGCGATCCGGAACTCGTCCAGAATGCGGGCGCATGAGTTCCTCCCGCTCATCGGTCCTTTCGTTCATTCTCTTTCTCGTTGTCCTGATCGCACCGGCACGGGCCGTGGAGAAATGGCTCTACCAGCCCACCAATCTGCTCGTGGATGCGAATGTCGATTTCCTCGAAAAGCTGTGGCGGCGGGCTGCTGCGTCCGGCTATTCGCACGTCCTGCTGGCGGACTCGAAATTCAACCGCCTCGGCGAGATGGAGCCGCGCTACTTTCGGAACGTCGAGCGGGTGAAAGCCCTGGCGACGGAATTGAAGATCGAGATCGTGCCCGCGATCTTTTCCGTGGGCTACTCGAATGACTTGCTCAGTCGCGATCCCAACCTGATCGAGGGGTTGCCCGCGAAGGATGTGCCGTTGGTCGTGCAAGGCGGTGTCGCCCGACTCGACGATCCCGACGCTCCCAGGTTGCCGGGCGGCGATTTCTCGAACCTGAAGAAATGGACATGGAAGGACGAATTCGTCGTTGCGGAGAACGGTTCGGCGCGGATCCACGATGCCGGCGGAAAGAATGCGCGACTCGTGCAGGGGCTGAAGGTCCAGCCGTGGCGACAGTACCATGTTTCGGTGCGGATCAAAACGCAGGACTTTCACGAACAGCCGGAGATCAAGGTGCTGTCGGTGAAGGAGGGTGGGCGTCCGCTGCAATGGACGAGTCTCGGCGTGAGCGAGAATCAGGATTGGAAAGTGCACCACATCGTTTTCAACTCGCTCGAATACACCGACGTGGCGCTTTATCTCGGCGTGTGGGGCGCGGGCGCGGGTTCACTATGGTGGAGCGATGCGAAGATCGAGGAAGTCGCCTTTCTCAATATGACACGCCGCCCCGGCACGCCGCTCATCGTGAAAACCGCGGAGGGCAAGGTGCTCACCGAGGGACGGGACTACGAATCACTCAGCGATCCGCAGTTGGGCCGGACACCTTATCCCGGTGAATTCGATTCGTGGCACGAACCGCCCAAGCTGCGCACGAAACTACCCGATGGCACGAAGCTGCTCGCGAGCTATCACCACGCGGCCACCATCTACGAGCACCAGGCGGCGATCTGCCTCTCGGATCCGAAGACTTATGAGCTGCTGCGCGACCAGGCGAAGCGGGTGCACGCGGCGTGGAATGCGAAGGCTTACATGATGTCGCACGATGAACTGCGCGTCGCGAATTGGTGCGACGCCTGCCAGTCGCGTCACCTCACACCCGGACAACTCCTCGCCGACAACGTGAGCCGCTGCGTCGGCATCATGCGCGAGACGGCGCCCGGGGCGCGGCTCTACGTTTGGAACGACATGTTCGACCCCAATCACAACGCCGTGCGCGGTCCCTACTACCTGGTCAATGGTCCGCTCACGGGGTCGTGGGAAGGATTGCCCAAGGAAGTGACGATCATGCAATGGAATGCCGGAAAGAAAGCCGAGAGCCTCAAGTTCTTCGCCGTCCGCGGCCACGCCCAAGTCATCGCCGGCTACTACGACGCCCCGCCGGAAAAGATCCGCGATTGGCTGACCGCGGCGACAGCCCTGCCCGGAGGTGTGCAGGGCGTGATGTACACCACCTGGCGCGGCGACTTTAGCCAACTCGAGAAGTTCAGTGCGTTGATCGACGAAGCTGCGCGCTGACGTTATTTGGCCCTTGGGTGAAAGCGGTGATGCACCGCCTTGAGGCGCTGCTGGTCGACGTGCGTGTAGATTTGCGTGGTCGAGATATCCGCGTGGCCGAGCATCTCCTGGATGATGCGCAGGTCGGCGCCGTTGCTGAGCAAATGGGTGGCGAAACTATGGCGCAGCAAGTGGGGATAGACGTTGATGTCGAGGCCGGCATTTTTGGCGCACTCTTTCACGATCTGCCAGATGCGCACCGTGCTCAGCTTGGTGCCGCGGGCGGAGAGAAAGACTTCGCTACCCGTGCGCTTGCCAACCATCGCCGGGCGCTCTCTTTCGAGATAGGCGCGAATGGCGTCGCAGGCTTTTTGGCCGACAGGCACCAGGCGTGTCTTGTTGCCCTTGCCCGTGACGCGGACGATACGGGAGTCGAGGTCGAGATTCTCCAGGCGCGTGTTCACCAACTCCGAAACGCGCAGGCCGCTGGCGTAGAGTAATTCGAGCAGCGCACGATCGCGCAAGCCGCGTGGCGAATCGACCGGCACGCCTTCCAGTAAGTGGTCGACTTGCAGCTCATTCATCGTTTCCGGCAGATAGCGCTCGGTGCGCGGCAGCGGGAGCACCTCGGCCACATCGCGTTCAACGCGTTTCCGCGCATGCAGCCAGCGGAAGAAGATCTTAATCGCCACGACGACCAACTTGATCGAGGCCGCGGAAAGCCCGAGACGTTTCTTGTGCGCGAGGTAATCAGTGATCTGTTGATGTGTGACCGTGCCGGGCGCGACCGATGGGAGTGGTGGCTCATCTTCCGCGGGCTCCTTCTTTTCATCCGCGCCTCCCTTCACTGCCCGCCGTTCAAGCCAGGAGGTAAAGCCTTCCAGCGAGAGGCGGGTGGAGAGCTGATAGTTGTCCGAGAGGCCGCGCTCCGTCGCGAGGTAGAGGATGAAATCTTCGATCGCGGCGCGCATGGCGCTCAGGTTCCCACCAGCGGCTGTCCGGTCAGGGCAGCATAAGCCTCGAGATATTTCTCACTCGTCTTGCGCACGACGTCGGGCGGCAAGGCGGGCGCGGGCGGAGTCTTGTCCCACGTGAGCGTCTCCAGGTAATCGCGGACGAATTGCTTGTCGAAACTCGGCGGACTGATGCCCAACGCGTACTGGTCCGCGGGCCAGAAGCGTGAACTGTCCGGCGTGAGGCATTCGTCGATGAGGATGACGCGGCCTTCGAGCAGGCCGAACTCGAACTTCGTGTCGGCCACAATGATTCCGCGCTCTGCGGCGTAAGCGCGGCCTTCTTCATAAATGCGGATGCTCAAGGCGCGCACTTGCTCGGCGACATCATCGCCAACCAGGCGGCGGCATTCGTCCCACGGGATATTCATGTCGTGCCCGCTCTCCGCTTTGGTCGAGGGGGTGAAGATCGTCTCCGGCAATTGTTCCGCCTGGCGCAGTCCCGCCGGTAACTTAATCCCGCAGATCGTCTGCGAGGCCTGATATTCCTTCCATCCCGAGCCCGCGAGATAGCCACGGACTACGCACTCGACTGGCAGGGGACGCGCCTTTTTCACCACCATCGCGCGCTGGGCAAGTTGCGCTTCGTACGGTTGCAGCACAGCGGGAAAGTCGCGCACCTCGGTGGCGACGACGTGGTTTTCCACGAAGCCGAAGCGTTGAAACCAATAGGCCGAAATCGAGGTCAGCACCGCGCCCTTGCGTGGAATCGGGTTGGGCAGAATGCAATCAAAGGCGCTGATCCGGTCCGTGGCCACGAGCAGCAGATGTTCGCCGAGGTCGAAGATCTCGCGCACTTTGCCGCTGGCGATCTTGCGCACGCCGGGGAGGTCGAGGGTCAAAATATCCATCGCGCGGAGCATGGACTGAGGTGCCGCAACATCCAACCTTCTATTCGAGCGAAGAGAACTCTCGCAGTGCTCCGGCCA
This sequence comes from Chthoniobacter sp., assembly GCF_040003245.1. NCBI lineage: Bacteria > Pseudomonadati > Verrucomicrobiota > Spartobacteria > Chthoniobacterales > Chthoniobacteraceae > Chthoniobacter > Chthoniobacter sp. The sequence continues at coordinate 3,783 of NZ_JBDUCX010000169.1, read as the reverse complement.
GCGCTTCCATCGGCAGGCCGATGACGTTGCTGAACGAGCCCTCGAGGCTGTCGATCAATTCGCCGCGATCATCCTGCGCGGCGTAGGCGCCGGCCTTGTCCAGCGGGCCGATGCGGGCGAGGTAGGCATGCAGTTGCGCGTCGGTGAGTTGGCGAAAGTGAACCCGCGTGATGTCGATGAAGCCCCGTTCGCGACCGGACTTCGCGTGGCGGAGCCAGACGCCGGAATAGACATCGTGCGTGCGGCCGTTGAGCCGCCTCACCATCGCAAACGCGGCCTCCATGTTCGCCGGCTTGCCGAGGACCTCACCCTCGAACGCAACCACCGTATCGACGCCCAGCACCAGCGAACGCGGCTGGTGGCGAGCGATGGCGTGGGACTTGATGCGCGCGTTGAAGAGCGTGATCTCGCCGGGCGAAAGATGCGCTGGGGCAATCTCGGTGACTTCCGCCGGCATGACGCGGAAATTGTAGCCGTGTTCGAGCAGCAGACGTCTGCGGCGGGGTGAGGTGGAGGCGAGGATCAGCGGCGGCATGGCGGGCGCGGCTGGGGTGAACGGGCGGCGTCTACTTCGGCTGAAATTTCAGCTCGGGCGACGTGATTTCCTTGTAGCCTGCGGGGATGTCGAAGGACTTGGGATCCACATTATCCTCTTTCACGGAAACCAGCGTGGTCGCGACCTTTTTCCCGTTCATGACGATCTCCGTCTTCATCGGCATCCCGGGAAAATCCTTGATGTCCGGCAGCAGGCCTTTGCCCATCGCGGAGAGGCTGCTCGACTGGAATTTATCGAGCTGTGCGAGGATGCCCGGGTAGTTCGGGAAATCCTTGGCGATCCAATAGGTGGCGGTCAGCGTGCCGAGCCCGGCGGTGAAGATTTCGCAATCGTACTCGCCGATCTTTTCCTTTTTGCCGGTGGGCTGTAGTTTCGCCGGCTCGGGACCGCCGCGGAACTTCTGCAATTGCTCCATCATCGCCTTGGTCTGCTCCGGCGACATTTTCAAGTAGGTGCGACCCGTGTGCATGAGCGTGATCATCTCCCCGGTCGCGCCGTTCGTGATCATGCTCACGGTTGAATTTAAGTTAGTGCGGGCGCGGTCGCCCTTGATCTTGATCGTCTGGTCGCCGGATTGTCCGCCGCCCTCGACTTTCTGCTCGATCACCAGATCGGCCGGAGCCAACGCCGTGGCGGCGAGAAGCCCGATGACGGCGGCGAGGAATGTTTTCATGAACGACGGGATGCTAGACGCCTTCGCCGGAGCCGCTGGTGCCGCCGATCAACTCGCGATACTGGACAGGGCTTTTCAGCTCCTCGATCTCTTCCCCGGCCTCGACCTTGATCTTGAAAATCCAGCCCTCGCCGTACGGGTCCGTATTGATCAGCGCGGGATTGGCGGAAAGCGCGTCGTTGGCCGCGGTGATCGTGCCGGAGATCGGCGAATAGATATCGCTCGCCGCCTTGACGGACTCGACCACGCAGACCTGCTGGCCGGCGGTGACCTGGGCGCCGACCTTGGGCAGCTCGACGTAGACCACATCGGTCAATTCCTCCTGGGCGTGATCGCTGATGCCGACGGTGCCGTCAGCGCCGTCGAGGCGGAGCCATTCGTGGGTGGGAGCGAATTGGAGATCGTCGGGAACATTCATGATGGCGAGATGTGGTGGAGAGTCAGGCGCTGGCCGTGCCGGCGCGATGGAGGGGTTTCTTTTCGATGACGGCGGGGAAGCGTTTGCCGCGGATCTCAATTTCGATCTGCTCGTTGATCCGCGCAAACTCCGTGGGGATATAGGCCATGCCGATCCCGATCTTGAGGGTAGGCGACAAACTCCCGCTGGTGGTTTCGGCGATCTTTCGGTCGCCTTTATAGATGGCGTAGTGCGAGCGCGGCGGCGGGCAGGTATCGACCATCTTGAACGGCACCAGGCGGCGCTTCACGCCCTCCTGCTTCTGTTTGGCGAGGGCCTCCTTGCCGATGAAGTGTGGCTTGTTCAGGTCGACGAAGATGGAGAGCCCGGCCTCGATCGGCGTGGTCTCCGGCGAAAGATCGGAGCCATTGAGCGGATAACACATCTCCAGGCGGAGGGTGTCGCGCGCGCCCAGGCCGCAGGGCTTGATTTCAAAATCAGCGCCCTTGCGCAGGATGTCGTTCCACGATTTCACCGCGCGACTCGCGGGGCAGAAGACCTCGAAACCGTCCTCCCCGGTGTAGCCGGTGCGGGCGACGTAGTAAGTCTCGTCGTCGATCTCCACCCGGAGGATTTCGTTGCGAGCCGGGCGCGAGTATTTACCCTGGAAAAAAGCGTCGAACAGTTGCGCCGACCTTGGCCCTTGCACCGCGAGACCGGCAAACTCCTCGCTGCGGTTCTCGAAGGCGACGTCCGGCGCGAGGTGCGACTTCATCCAGGCAAAATCCTCGTCGATCTTGGCCGCGTTCACGACCATCAGGTAACTCTGGTCACCGATGCGGTAGACGATCAGGTCATCGATCACCCCGCCGGTGTCGTTGAGCAGAAACGTGTATTGGCATTCCCCGACCGACAGCCGCTCCACGTTATTGGTCAGCAGCCCGTTCAGCCAGGCCAGTGCGCCGGGGCCTTCAGCGAAAAACTGGCCCATGTGGGAGATATCGAAGACGCCGAGCTTGGTGCGGACGGCGTGGTGCTCATCGATAATCCCGGTGTATTGCACCGGCATCGACCAGCCGCCGAAGTCGACCATCTTCGCACCGAGACGGACGTGTTCCTCGTGAAGTGGGGTCTGTTTAAGGGCAGTAGCGGCGGACACGTGCGGGAGCGTAAGTGGTGGGTTTGCGGTGTCAATCTGCTACGGGGAGAAACGAATCGCCGGTTGCATTTGAGACGGATGAATCCAGAGTCTGCGCTCTACTTTGAACATGAAATGGATCGACCGCGCTGAGCGTCACTTCGGACATCTGGCCATTCCCAATCTGATCCGGGTGATCACCGCGTTCAACGCCCTGGTCTTCGTGCTCTACAAACTGGTGAACCCACACCTCATCGAGGTGCTGAGGCTCGATCCCACGGCGGTCATGCACGGCCAGGTCTGGCGGCTCGTCACCTACGTCTTTATACCCTCGATCGGCGGACCGATCGCCGACTGGGTCTTCGCCTTTCTTTACATCTATTACCTCTGGTGGCTGGGTGATGGACTCGAGAACGCCATGGGCAGCTTCCGGGTGAATGTCTTCTATTTCCTCGGCATGTTCGGCACCACCGTGGCAGCGTTTTTCACCGGCGCCAACTTCGCCACCGTGATGCTCAATAGTTCGCTCCTCTTTGCCTTCGCACGGTTCTATCCGGAGACGATGATCTACCTGATGGCTCTGATCCCGGTGAAGGTGAAGTGGATGGCGTGGCTCACGGGTGCGTGGCTCTTCCTTGGCTTTATCGGCAATGGATGGGACTACCGCCTTTCCCTGCTGGTGGCGTTCGCCAATTACTTCCTCTTTTTCGGTTACGATATTTACCAGGACGCCATGCATCGCAAAGACGTGCACTCCCGGCGCACGCGCTTTGAGGCGGCGCGCCGCCCCGAGGAAGAGTCCATGCATCGCTGCGAGGTCTGTGGACGAACGGAGATTCAAGCGCCGGAACTGGAGTTTCGCGTGGCCAAAGACGGTCACGAATACTGCGTGGAGCACCTGCCGAAAGCGTCTCCGCCGCCGCCGGCTGTGTAGGCTGTCGAACGAGAGTGACTTCCACCTCGGGGTCATCCTGAGCGAAGTCGAAGGACCCCGTCGCTCTACCAGCGGTGTCTTTGGT
>NZ_JBDUCX010000168.1:0-15005 GCF_040003245.1 Chthoniobacter sp. | reverse complement strand
GAATGGCGGAAAGCAGCCCTTCGGCGTTTCGATAATCGTGCTCGCTGAAACGATCCGTTGCCTGCGCCATTTCCTCCGCGTCGGGCTCGATCTGCGCCGAGTCTCCGCCTTCTTGCTCCCGCTGAGGCGCGAGGAGCATTTCCGCGAGACGCCGCCCGTCGGCAAGGTGAGGCGGCCACGGAGGGAGAAACGCCCCCGTCAAACCCCAGGTGGTCGCGTCGTCGAGCCGCGTCTCAATCAACGTGAGCGAGCACCTCAAGACTGACGCCTCCAAGTCGGGCAGCACGCCGAGAGCGCGCGGGCGAAAAGCCTGCCGCGCATGTTCCCCGAGCCATGATTCGTTCGCATCCATGACGAGGACATGCAACGCGGAGTGCCGCGACTGGCAGGAATGAATGTGCTTTTCCAAATCGGCGACGTGAATGCGCTCGTGCGCCTCCGCTTCCTCGCCATGCTCCTCGACGGCCGCGAGGATCTCGTTGTCGGCATCGATGCGCGTCCGTAGATGCTCGCGCGCCTCATCCAGCGTGGTGAGAATTTCGCCCACCCAGTTCACCTGCGTCACATCCCGACGCGCGATGTCGAGCGCCCGCCGCACCTTTTGTTCGTAAGCGGTGCTGATCGCCACCGCCTGGCGCGCCGTCGCCACTGCTTCGCGAAAACGTCCCCGCCCGATCTGGTATTTCAAGACGGCCGCATTCGCCGCATGCGCGTCTTCCACATCGAGGCCGAGCGTGCCCGTGTAGATATTGATGCCCTCGACGGTCGCGCGATACAGCGGCTCATCGTTCGCTCCCAAGACTTGCTGGAGATAGTGAAAGCTCACCTCACGGCAAACCTGTACTGCACCTTCCACCACTCGCACAGTTTCGCAGAAGGCCCGCCGTCGTTCACTCTCATTTAGTAGAAAATCCAAAACCGCCGTCGCGACCTCCACGACGCGGGCGACATCCGCAACCGGTTCCGCTGCGACGATGAGCGGTTTCAGCGCGAAGACGATTTCGTCCTGCGATGCTCCCGCCGCGAGCCCCATGTGCTCGATCACCGCGTCGAAAACCATCAGCGCCAGCGTGCGCAAATCATGATCTTTGAGATCTTGATTCCGCGCGGCTTTCGCAATCTCGAAACGATGCAGCGGCTCCATGCGCGCCAACGTCGCGACCCGCCGCGGCAATGCCACCTGCCAGGTTTCGAACGAATTGTTGCTCACCACCTGTAGATGCTACTCGGGAAGAGCTGCTTGAGATCAAGTCAAAACGTGGGAGGCGCGCTGGCGCCGCGTTTGGTAAGCGACCCGAGTTTTACTACTCCCGGCTCAGTAAATTTGTGGTGGTCGGCTCTGCGATTTTGTTTGGACGTGCGCGCCTTTTGCGAAGGAATGCATGTTGCGTTGACGCCATTTCCGCTTCAGCGCGGCTCTCAAAGAGCGCCACGTCGCCCCGGGCATCCTCCCTATTGTTATAAGACATTTGGCTCGAAGGAATCGGATTTGCCTACTTACAAGTGGGCTGGGTTGAACACTCACTTCTGCGCCGGGCGGTCTGGAGCACACACCTTTCTCTCCTCCTTCCAGGCCCCGCGCCAACTGAGCGGGGGCGAGCGAAAGCAAGGAGGCATCAGCAAATTGGCCGGCGCGAAGCCTCCCCAATTTCCCCTGGAGGCTGAGTAACGGCCAACTTACTTCTGGCGGGCGGAGGCCGCAGGCGGCGTGACGGCTTCCTGCTGGCGCGCCCGCGTGGAGGGGCAGGCATGCGCGGAGCTTCGTAAGCGATGCATCTGCGCCGCCCCCGCAGCGAAGCGGGAGGCCGAAGGTGCGGGCGCAGGTGGACCGAAGGCCGGAAGCTCAGCAAGGAGCGGCGTAGATGTATCGCCCTCGCCCCCACTTCCGGGAGTCTGTGGTGGAAAGATGGCGGCACAGTCTCCCACGGCGAAGCCGCGTCAGGAAGGCGTTGCGGAAACCTGGGTTTCTGCTGGGATGGGGAGTTGAGAGACCGGTGGGCCAGTGGGCGGGCTCGAACCGGGGAAGGGTGCCACCCTTCCCCGCCCGAAGCGCGATTTACCACAGGAGAAAGCGCGGGCAAACCGGAAGTGAAATGCCGCGCTGTTTTCGCAAGCAACGAAATCTATTCTATTATCGCGGTTGAAATTTACCCGAGGGCGACTGGGGATCCCTGGAACGCGGTAAGATTTCCACAGCCTTGACGAAGACTACGCCCTGCCTGCGCCCGTCCGCTTCACGAACCTCCGCCGCTTCTGCTTCGTCAATCACTACCGCAAAACTGCGTGGGATCGTTTTACCGGCGCTATCAGACGACGGAAGCACATGAACGCCAACGCCCAACTCGGCGAGTTTGGAGAGAGTCTCACGACTCGTATCGAGTTGGAGGACGGCTGCGGTAAATCGTCGTTCATAGCGCTGCTCAAGATCATGCTTGAACCATGCAATGATGAAGCTGCACGTCATGATCGCGACGGCCAGCAGACCGGCGGCGATACCGCCGAGGTGAACGCGCCGCCATCGCTCCACGGCACCCTCCGCGGCAGTCGTCGCCTCGCAAACACTCCCGGCGCTGGCAGCGAGATCTTTGAGCACTCGCTTGAACGGAAGGAGGGCCTCCTCTTCGATCTGGCTCTTCACTTCTCTGACAACCGCGCTCGCATCGACAGAGGTGGCAGCCTTGCGCAAGGCGCCTTCCGCTGTGGCCAAAACGCCGATGGAACGCGCGTTGGTATTGGCGTTGCGTTCCGCGGCCTTTTCGAGAACCGCCAACATCTCGCGCTGGTGCTCCTCCTGCCCCGCGAAATGACTTCTCATCGCCGCCAGTCTTTCCGTAAGCGGCTCCATTAACTCCGCATGAATCTTCTCCGGCAGGCTGGCTAAAAATGCGCCGTTTGCCTCCAAGAGAAGCACCAAGGCGCTGAGTGTGTCGCCGCTTTTGCGCGCTTCGAGCCTGCGCAAGTAGAACTCCCAAGCCGCGTCACGCTTTTGCGGGTCGGAAAGGTGCGAAATGGCCGCACGCCAGTAGCGGCGCGAATCGCTTTCCTCTGGAGCGCATGTCTCCACCTTCACCGCTTCGTCAATCCGGTCTGTTTGGTCGTCATTCATCGCCGTTCCCCAGATTGATCGAGGAGCCGCGTCGGTGAATGATGCTCGGCGGCACGACTGGCTTCGGAACCGGGATGCGCTCAAGGGAGGCCGTCGGCAGCAGGTGAGAGGCAATTTGATCGAGACGGCTGAAGAATTCTCCCAGCCAGTCCTCCAGAATCATTTGATGGCCAAGGTCAAGTTCGAGAGTGGGGTCACTGAGTGCCTGGCTCGGAGAAAATGCCCGTCCGAGCTTCGCCTCTTGAGTTCTCAGGTAATTGCGGGTGTCGGTGAGCAGAGGCGGGATGTCGAGACGCGCGGCTCCGAGGTGCCCAAGCTGCTTCTCCAGCGCACTCCGTTCGTAAAACCGCGTCGTGGGAACGCGGGCCAGATTGCGAACAACGATCCAGTCCACCGTGTCGCCGAGCGCATCGACGGTGCGCGCGATGTCATCCATGTCGGAAATCTCGTCGATGGGATAAACCATGACGGTGGCCCGCGCCTGTGCTGCCGCCGCCATCTGCGGGAAACGAACCATCCGAAAGGCTCGCAGAATCGTTTGCTCCATGTGCGCGCTCGGGTCGATGACCGTGACCTCAGCCTTGGTCACACCGCGCAGGATACGGACCACCTGGCCTTCGGGTTCGGCTGTCAGCGGAACAAAAGAGACATCATCAGGGAGTGCCGTACTCAAAGTACGATTGGAGGCGTCCAGGTCGAAGCCCTTCCATTGAATGCCTCGCGCATTCATCCATTCACATCGAGCGATAGCTTCCGTACTTTTGCCGAGATTTCCCCTTGTCTGGATCGGCAAGACGAGGCGGTGTAAAAGGCCCTGGCGTTCCGGCTCGATGGTTGAGGCGGGACATGAAGTTTCTGCGGGTTGGTGGTCGGGTTCTTTGGTTTTGCTCATGGTTCTTGGTCGGTGGTGGGGTTGAAGAAGCTGCGTGCCCGCGCCCGGTCTGTCTTCGAAGCGTCCCCCGATCGGGCGTTTCGCGAAGGGGCAGGCAGTCGATCCAGAAATGCTTCCGCCGTGGGTTGGGGGTGCTGTTTGAGCCATCGCGCGACGGTGCTCTTGCTCACCTCAATGCCGTGCTCGCGCAGAAAAGCGGCGATGGCCCGCAGGCGCTTTCGTTTGCGCCGCAGAGCCCAGATTGCCTCGGCGAATGGATCAAGTTTGGAACGCGGAGGATCGGCCTCGGCGCTCTCTGCCGCCGCTAGAACTTGATGCGGATCAACCATGGCAAAGCGAAGGCCAAAGCGGGATTGGCCGCGAAAGCGCCGGTCGCGAGATGGGACGAGCGCGGAAAAAGACAGGACATTGCGCCTCAACGCGGGACATCACAGAGGACACGCCGGGTCGGAGCGCTTCGCGTGGCGCGATTTCGCGGATTGTCCCATCTTCAAAGCCTCGGCTTTGACGTATTGCGTCTTCCTTAAATCCAACTCCCCTCCTCCAATGTTGGGGAGGTAACAATAGCGGCTCGTGCATGAGGGAACGCTAGCCGGGAACCTAGTTCCCCTTGCGCCAATCCGGGCGCAGCTTTCAATTCCGAATACGATTGGCTGATCGCGTGTTCACTCGCGCGAAAATCTATGGTGGCGAGCGCTACCTCAAAAATCACCTCTCCGCGAACGACTACTATGCCGAGGGGGAGAAGGTGGTCGGTCGCTGGGTTGGTCGAGCAGCCGAATTTCTCGGGTTGAGGAATGATGTGGACGCCGATCAATTCGAGGCCTTGCGTGAGAATCGGCGTCCCGAGAATGGTGAGCGCCTGACTCCCCGCACGAAAGACACTCGCGAGCCGACTGTTCGTGAGGTTCGGGAGGCATATCGACGCGAGCATCGCCGTGAAGGTTCCGATGCCGAGATTGCCAACTTTCGTGTTGCCATGAAACCGCTCGCGAATCGCGTCGCCTTCTACGATTTCCAGTGCTCGGCGCAAAAATCAGTGTCCATTTTAGCCGTCGTGGTCGGCGACGAGCGGCTGCGGCAAGCTCATGAACGCGCCGCTGGAAAAGCTTTCGCCGAGTTGGAACAGTTCGCCGCACGTCAAAAGAACACGCTTCTCGTTCGTGACTTCGAACTGACCGGAAACCTGTGCGCCGCCGCCTTCACCCATGACGCCAGCCGCGCTCTCGATCCGCAACTGCACACCCATTTCGTCGTGGCCAACGCCACTCGCGATGCATCAGGCCGCTGGTACGCCATGGAAGAGTGCCAGATGCTTAAAGCGATTCGGTATGCGGGGAAGGCCTATCAGAACGAAATGGCACGAGAGGTGACGGCGCTTGGGTACATCATTCGCGAGGCGCGGGACGGCAAACGTCAAGTCACCGGCTTTGAGGTGGAAGGTGTGCCCGACGAACTGTGCGCTCGCTTCGCCAAACGACGGGCGGAGATCGAGCGCGAGATTGCGGCCTTTCAGCAAAAACACGGGCGCGAGCCAACGACCATAGAAATTTCCCGAATCACGCGGGAGACGCGCGATTTGAAGCTCGCGGAAGTCACGACGCGCGAGGTTCGAGATCAACAACGAGCGCAACTCTCACCTGCCGAATGGAAGATTTTGAAGCAGCTCAAAATAATGGCTGTGGCTCGCGCAGCGGTAAATATGAGCCGCGAAGATGGGCAGGAATCGGCAGCGCTACGAGCCTGTGTCGCTCATCTTTTCGAGCGGCAAAGCGTTGCACGTGAGCACGAGGTTCTGGCGGAAGCACTCAATCAAGCGCTCGGCTCGGTGGACCTCGGCATTCTCAAAAAGCTCGTCAAAGATGGGAGGGCCGATCTGGTTGCGCTTACTGTTGGACCTGCGCTCCTCGGCGAGTTCGCCACCCGTCGCGGGCTGGAGTTGGAGCGCTGGGCTGTCGCATTTGTTGATGCGACGAAAGGCCGGTGTTCGCCGCTGAGTCCGAGTTTTGAACCCAGCGAACGGCTTTCCGTTGAACAAAAGGAGGCGGTGCGAGCGATACTCTCAACGCGCGACCAAGTGTTCAGCCTGCGCGGTGTGGCTGGGGCGGGTAAGACGACGACCCTACGAGAATTGCAAAAGGGCTTGGCTGGGCGGAAGGTTCATTACGTTGCGCCCACGGTCGCCGCCGCCAAAGTATTGCAGGGCGAAGGTTTCGGCAACGCCACCACGGTGGAAGATTTCCTGCAGAATGTATCCCGACGCGTTCCATTGGCGGAGGCCGTGGTAGTCTGCGATGAGGCCGGACTCAAATCGAACCGCCAAGGCGCGGAGTTGCTCCGTCTGGCCCAGAAATACCGCCTGCGAGTGGTCTTCGTCGGCGACGTGCGTCAGCATGGCAGTGTTGAGGCAGGAGACTTCCTGCGAGTGCTGGAAACACATAGCCAGCTTGGGCGCTGCGAAATCCGCGAGATTCGCCGGCAAGCTGCCGCCCCCGAATACCGGTCGGCAGTCGAGCGGATGGCCGCTGGAGATGTTCGGGGCGGTCTCACCGCATTTGACCGCTTGGGCTGGATCAAGGAAGGGAGCGCCGATTACCTTCGTGCGGCGGCTGTCGATTACTTGCGTCTGACGGACGATGGGAAATCGCTGGAACGTTGTTTGGTCGTCGCCCCCACGTGGGCTGAGAATTTTTGCCTTACCGAGCGCGTTCGGGAAGAATTGCGGAACCGGGGTCGCTTGCCCTCGGAACGCGTGGCCTTCACCGTTTACGATTCCCTCCGGTGGACCACTCAGCAGCGACGCAATGCTCGCAATTATACCGCCGGGCAGGTCGTTTCCTTTGCCGTGCCCAGCGGCGGATGGCAAAAAGGCGAATCCGCTCAAGTGCAGCGAGTGGAAGCAGGTGAAGTCTGGGTCGAGGCTGAAGGCAAAGCACCACGGCGCCTGGATCTACGTGCGGCCAACACCTTTGATGTAGGGACCTCCCGTGCGCTTGATATCGCGATCGGAGATAAGGTGCTTATCCGAGCCAATGATCGGAAACGAGGTTTGATCAATGGACAAGTGCTCACTGTCGAAAGACCCCAGCCCGACGGTTCACTTCGAACTCGGGAAGGCGTGACGATCCCCGCAAGCTTCCGACAATGGTGTCACGGTTACGTCGTCACTTCGCACAAATCCCAAGGCCGCACCTGCGATCATGTCATCGTTGCCGCTGAGAAGCTCGACGCGAAGGCTGCCTACGTCGCTTGTTCGCGCGGGCGGCTCTCGTGTGCAGTGCATACGCCGGACAAAAAGCGGCTTTTGGCCCTGCTGCCGGAAGGCACTCGCCGGGCTGCGCTCGACGCGCTTCACAAATCCCAGCGGCCCACGATCGCTCCCTCGATAGCTCACCGCGCCGAGGCTTGGGCTCGGCTTGTTCGTGACACTATCGAGCACTCGGTCAAACCCGCAGGCGCTTGGATGCGGCAGCGCATGGAGCGGGCGCGGCAGATCGTTCAGCGCTGGCGAGGGCACGCCGATTTCGTCCGACAATCACACCATGTTGCGCACCATCGGGAGCAGTCGCAGGCGGCGCGGAACATATCTTCTCGCATCTAATCCATGATCAAAACCGCCGACAAGAAAGCCGCTGCCGTTCTTCTGAATCACACATGTTACGAGGAAGGCACCCAACCTTGCCTGGGTATCACCTTCTGCCCTACGGACAGCATGCAGCGATTTGCGCCCTATGCATTTCTTTCCACCGTTGATTTCGATGGAACGGGCGAGATGATCTTCCGCTTAACCACATGGACGGCCACGGTGCGTGGCGAGAACCTTCAAGCTCTTTGGAAGGCTGTGCGGGAAGGCTGCCTGACGCTGGTCCGGGAGCGGAATCGCACCTCTTCTACGGAAGAGCCGTGGGTCCGCGAAATCGCTTTTAGCGAAGCCGATTCAGACGCGGACGTGCGTGTCACAGGCCCGGCTTATCCTAGTGTTGGCCGTCGCATCTCGACATAAACCGTCCTGCCAGGCGGCAAGACTCGTAGCGCCGTCAAAAAGCTAGCGCGGCGAACGGCGCGTGTTCAGTGGACGCCAGGAGCGGAAATTGGTAGAAGAACGGTCCGCCCAGTCCGGTGGGCGCTTTCCCACATGAACCGCATCTACCAAGGCCGCGTTAGTCGCGTTGAACTTCCGAATCCGAGCGCGGGGCGAAGAACACCGGAAGAACCGCCGTGGCTTGCCTTCCATCCCGATCTGAAGCGGGCGCGATTGGTTACGCTCCGTTGCGCGGAATTGCGCGCCGAGGCCGCGCTGCAGCGATCCGAGCGCAACGGGCAATGCGAGCCGAAACCTGCCAAGCCCGGAGCACTGAAAGAATTTGATGATCTGACCGCCGAGTCGAGGAAAGCAGGCCGCGTAGTTCTTTGGAAACATCACCGACGTTTCCAAGACGCGGTAAACTTCTATTTGGCCGCTTTTGCCGCCTTTATCCCGGCTGACTGTGACAATGAGGATTGGCTGGAATTTCGCAGCGCTCTTGTTCGCAGTTGGGAGAAATTCGCGGGACGCCAAGGATCGTGGTCTCGGCCATTTGCAGTTGTTTGCAAGCTCGTCGGCTGCTCACCAAAGGCGTCCTTCGATGATTTTCGCCGCCGTTTGCTTTCGATCACCGGATCGAAGGCAACTGATGCCGACAGGTTTGCGGCGCTTGAACAGATCTTCCGTCCTGTCCGTGAACTCGTCGGACAACTTGAGGAAGCGGATCAGCCACTCGATGACTCCCTCAAGGGCGTGGCCAAAAGTCTCTCGAACAAACTTTCGGCTTTGGCGTCTCGCGTATCCGGCGAAACGCCGGATGACATCAAGGGCAGTCAGCATCATCGGGCGCACATCGCAGTGACGAAGGTCGAAGGAGGTGGTGCGCTCGTATGGGAGGAGGTATTCGCATTCAAAACAACAGAAAGTAGCGCCGAATGGCCAGCGATAGAGGCGCGAGTCGAAATTCCGAAAGTCCTTGAGGAGCTTATACGCTCTCTTGACGAAAAAGCGGCAACGGCGAAGAAAGCAGAAACGCAGGCAAAGTTTTCGGCATTGGCGAGACAACTGGAATCACAGCGCGCATCCTTGAAGACTTGGTGCGACGAACCTGGAACAGAATGGCCGGCGAAAAAGCCAACGCGGACCGGACGTGGAGGCGACGACATGAAAGTCGCGATGCTGTTCGCCCTACGCCCCGACCTCGACGGCTTTCGTGAAGCATTTCTTGTCTTCAACCAAAAGCACCTGAAAACTCCTGCGACCGTTACGGCTGATGCCGTGCAGACTGCTCGAATGGCCAGTGGAGTCGAATGCCGCGTTTTTCCGTTGTTCTGCGATCTTCTAACGAACCGGCTCAATGATGAGGCAATCGACAAAGGCGTCTGGTGGGATTTTGAGAGGCAGGCTTTTTTTGAGGTGTTCACAAAAATAGGACAGTTTCTTATCACCGAGCGGAAGTTCGCGATTCGTCTAAAAGATGCGGAGGCAAAGATCGCCTCGGTTAACTCATTGAAGAAAACGGATGCTCGCCTCCAAGCCGTGGAGCTGCTGGCACAGGAACTGGCAGGCGACGCAGTTGATGAACATGGCCACCCGCGGCTGTATTCGATCCGAGACCGAACACTCAAGTCGTGGCCGAAAGTTCGGAAGGCGTGGGGAGAGCTTCTTGCAGAACAGCCGAACGCCTCACTCGAAATGCTTGTAGCGAAAAAAAATGAGCTTCAGAAGAGGTTCCGCGAGCGGTTCGGCAGCCCCGCTCTCTTCGATGGGTTAGCGCGATTCCCGGAAATTTGGAACCATGATGAGGAACGGGATCATCTTCGGACATGGGCTGACTACGTAGAGGCTTGTGAAGAGAAAGAACACCTTGAAGCTGAGCGCACATTCGCGCCAGCGCATGCTCGATACTCACCGCGCTATTTTAGGTGGTCTGAGACAGGTAATCGAAGGCATTTACCTCTCGCCGCTATAGGTGATGACTTTGTGGTGGAGGTCGATGCGCTTGATTTCATTTCCAAGAAGAAGAGCAGACTGCGGCTGCATTTTAGCGCACCCCGATTGCTGCGTGATGGGCTGCGTGGGCCCAATGAAACGCTGGACGAGGACGACAAGGACCAAATATGGATGCCTCCAGCACTGCGCGCGCTCGTGAAGGAACGAGGATGGCCCTGCGACAAGCAGACATTCAGCGGGACATCCGTGCGGCTTGCTCCGACCTCGATTAATGACGTTCAGCTTGTGTTCGAGCCGACGCTAGATGCTGAAAAGCTATCGGCAAAGTGGAGAACGGAGTTTCCGTTCGAGCCATCCCGCCGGAAACGTGACGGGGCGGGAGACTGGGTGGATGCTGGTTTAGCCTGGCCGAAAGAAGGAAAGACGCCTCGCTGGTTAAACGCTGGTAAAATGAGCTGTCTTGCGGTCGATCTTGGTCTCACCAACAGCGCCGCGTGGCACGTCTTAGCTGCAAACGCTGGATCTACGCCACAGACAAAGGACCGTCTTGTGCATCGGCTCAATCCTGACTCAGAATCGCCACCTTGGTTCGTCCGTTCCATCGCGAGCGGCATTGTTCGTGTAGCTGGCGAGGATCGGTGGGTGTTTAGGAAAATCACCGATTACGACCGCAAGAGTCGGAGCAAAAAGATCAGAAAGGCGTTGGCGCAAGGGGACGCGGCCGCAACGCATACATTTCTTCCGGAGCTTTCCGGGCGCGCTGGACGAAATGCCGAGCCGGGTGAGTTGATTGAGGCCGAGCGGCTATTTGCAATGCTAAAGCCCCGAGGTTTCGACATCGACGAACGAATTCCAGACTGGAAATCACGGCTTACTTTCCCAGAGCAGAACGACGAACTAATCTGGGGCCTGAAACGATTGCGTTCGCAATTGTTTCGCCTGCACCGCTGGGCTGAGCAACTAAGGAGTGATACAGTATCCAAGTCCTACCAAGCTGCCTTGGATAACATCGCGAATCTCACCGGTGACGATCCGTTAGTTGAGCTGAAGGAACTAACCGAGACGCTGTTCGTCCGAATTTCCGCGTTAGCCGTGGATTATCTGAATATTTTTCGAGACTTACTTCCTACGGTTGCAGATCGGATACTGCCGTCCCGGCGCGGACGATGCGTGTGGCGACTCCGCCCTGATGGATGGCACCAGATGACGCTCGATGAATCTCGTCCGCGAGAAGACACCCTGATTGCTGGACAACGTGGTCTCAGTCTCATTCGTCTTAACCAACTGCGTGATCTCCGCCAATTAGCTCAGTCTCTCAATCACCGATGCCGCCACAAGATAGGAGAACGGTATCAAATGCGGCGGAGCGAAGTGGTGCCGGAACCTTTCGAGGGTTGTCGGCGAACGTTAGAAGACGCGAGGGAAGATCGCGCGAAGCAGATAGCGCACGAGATTTTTGTTGCGGCACTCGGTGTCGAGCTCTCGCCGCCTCCGCCTGACAAGAAAAAGCGAAAGCAGATCGAATCACTTCACGGAGTTTATCGTTGTCTGGATCGTGGCCCGGTAAACTTCATTGCGCTCGAGGATTTGGCTCCATATGGCATGTCTGGCCGGCAGGGTCGTCGAGAGAACCGACAACTGGCCGCATGGGCGCATCGCCGAATTCATAAGGTGCTTGAAGAATTGTGCCAGCTTGTAGGTTTACCAATCGTGTTGGTGCAGCCTGACCTGACCTCGCACTTCAGCGCCAAAGACCACAGCGCTGGCTTTCGAGCCGAAGAGGTCCGGAAGGGCGACTCGCGTTACTTCCTTTGGAAGAAACGATCTGAGACCGAAGATGGAGCGGATTGGCGGGAATTTATCGATTTCTACGTTCAACTTCTACCGGACCATAGCCTCTTTCTTCCAAAGCGTGGGGGAGAAGTATTTATCCCGCTAATTCCAGTTTCTAATGTTGTATCGAGCGAGACATTCTACCATGCCGATCTTAATGCAGCGTATCGCATTGGCCTGAGGGCGCTGGCGCATCCAAACCGAGCAGAACTAGCTCTTATTACGTGGCTACCAGCGGATAATGCACGATTAAAGCCCGGCAAATCAGCCTCAAAGAAAGATGTGCCATATCTGGTGGACGTAGCCGGAGCCTTGGGGTCGAAGCGGCATCCAAGTTGCCGATTCCCTGTAGTGCGCAGGGACGCTGAAATCTGGGAAAAGATTTACGGCGAACCCGCGTGGCGGCGTTGTATGGAAATCAATCGTCGCCGGATTTTGGCGATGGACAAAATTCCAATGTAAGCCGCCGCCATTCGCATCAAAACTCAAACTGGAAAACCCGTATGCCTACCCGCCGTTCATCTCCAAAACGAAGCACGCGTCTCGGACGGGAAAGAGAGCGTGATCCAGCGCAGGAAGAGCTTCCGCTCGATGCGATTCAACAGAAAATCCATGCGGCGCTCGCCGCCACTTTAGCTGCGCCAGTGACGCCGCAGGCGGAAGCCGTCGCGCCACTGGATGCGCCGGTTTCACTTTGTGAGCCGCCACCCGTTTTGCCCGAGGAGCCCGCGCCGCTGATGCCCGTTCGGCGACTGCAGAACTATGCTTATTGCCCGCGGCTTTTCTATTACCAGTGGGTCGAGAATCTTTTTGAGGAAAATGCCGATACGGTGGAAGGTTCCGCCGCGCATCGGCAGACCGACAAACCATCCGCTTTGCCGGAAGATCCGAAAGAGCTGGAGTTGCCCGAGGGCGCGCGTTTGCGGAGCCTTCAGCTTGAGAGTGAGACGCTTGGGCTCGTGGGCAAGATCGACGTATGCGAGGGGACCGGTGATGGCATCGAGGTGATCGACCATAAGAAAGGAAGCGCGCGGCGGGGAGAAGGCGGCGAACGACTCGCGAAGGAATACGATGCGGTGCAGGTCGCGGCGTATGCCCTCCTGCTCCGTGAGCAGGGACAGACCGTGAACGCGGCGTCCATCTACTACGCCGCTGATCGCCGGCGTGTGCCTGTGCTCTTGACTGATGAGTTGCTTTCTCAGGTGCTCCGTATGCGCAATGAAGCGCGCACAGTGGCAGCGAGTGGAAAGTGTCCGCCGCCTCTCCGCGACGACCCTCGTTGTCTCTACTGTTCGGCGTATCCGATCTGCCTGCCCAACGAGTCCGCGTTTTGGTCGGCGCCCAACAGCAAGCCTCCTGAGTTGAAGGAGGCGCCCCGGCCTCCGGGTGACGACGGCGAATTGCTCGTCGTGCAAAAGCCTGGCTGCACGGTCGGCCAGCGTGGCGGTGAGTTTGTCGTCAGTGAGAAAGGGAAGGATTTGCAGAAATTTCCGCGAAATCAGGTGCGAGCGATTTACCTTTTCGGCGCGGTGCAACTCACCGCGCAAGCGACGCAAAGCTGTCTGGAAGACGGAATCGACGTTGGGTATTTTTCGCCAGCGGGAAGATTCCTGGGCCTGCTGCGTGGATTGCCCGCGAGCGGCGTCGATGCGCGGTTGGGGCAATACCGGATGTTTGGTGAGCGGGGAATTCGCCTCAAGATCGCACGGGAGGTCGTCCGGGCGAAGATTCACAATCAACGGGTGATGCTGATGCGCAATGGCGATGCGCCTGATCAGACGTTGCGCCGCCTGGCCGACCTGCGAGAGCTGACGGAAAAGGCCGGCGATCTCGATATGCTCCGCGGTGTCGAAGGAACCGCCGCAGCGCTCTATTTCGAGCACTTCGCAACGATGCTCTCGACGCGTGCTGGGATCGATTTTTCCTTTACCGAACGCAATCGGCGGCCGCCGCGCGATCCGCTCAACGCCTTGCTCTCGCAGGGATACAGCATCCTGGCCAAAGAACTGACCGGGGTGTGCCACGCCGTGGGGCTCGATCCGTTTCTGGGCTTCTATCATCAACCGCGCTACGGACGGCCTGCGCTGGCGCTCGACCTCATGGAGGAATTTCGACCGCTGATCGCCGACAGTGTGGCGCTTTCGTTGCTCAACCGGGGCGAACTTACTATCAATCATTTTTCGCGAAGCGCCTCGGGCTGCTTCCTGCGCGAAGAAGGGCGGAAGATTTTTTGGGAAGCGTGGTTCCGGCGCTTGGATTCGGAGGTGACGCATCCGCAGTTTGGCTATGCCATGAGCTACCGGCGCATGCTCGAAGTGCAGGCTCGGCAGCTCTGGCGTTACGTGCGAGGAGAGGCGGAGCGGTATTTCGGATTCACCACTCGCTGACGGTCCTTGACCACACTCACTCTTATCTTTCTATGCGGCATCGGGTTCTCGTCTGCTACGACATTTCCTCAGACAAGCGTCGCGACAAAATCGCGAAGGCGTGTGAGAGCTACGGCACGCGCATTCAGTTCTC
This sequence comes from Chthoniobacter sp., assembly GCF_040003245.1. Classification (NCBI taxonomy): domain Bacteria; kingdom Pseudomonadati; phylum Verrucomicrobiota; class Spartobacteria; order Chthoniobacterales; family Chthoniobacteraceae; genus Chthoniobacter; species Chthoniobacter sp. The sequence goes on along the minus strand of NZ_JBDUCX010000168.1, from coordinate 677 downwards.
GGTATTCGAATGTCCGCTCGATGAGCTGAAGCATCAGCAACTCAAGGCGGAACTCGAATCGCTCATCAATCGCGATGAGGACCAGGTGCTGTTCGTGACACTCGGTCCCGAGTCTGGCGACGCTTCGCTACGAATTGACGCGATTGGGCGTCCTTACACAAAGCGCTCGCGAGTTGTGGTCGTCTGAATTTGGCGCTTGCCGACGCGACTGTTGAGGTGTGCTTTACCTTTGGCCAAGTGCCACCGACCACTTCTCTTCCGCCATTGGAGAAGCATGCTCTTTGACTTCGCGAGTGCGGCAGTGCGAGACCAGCCCTCTAGGCACGCTCGCACGCTCCTGCTGACGGGCCATCCCAGTCGGCTGGAACCTGCGACGCGTGACTGGCGGTGATGATAAAACACGGGCGCTCGCCTGAGATAGCTTAAAGCACTTGGGTTGAGCTATTTCCTGCGAGCGGTGTCGCCGCCGCCGTGAGCGAAGCGAGCGTGAGGCGGTATAAAGGGGCTAGTGATTAAGTTCACTAGCCCCTTGTCGCCGCCGCCGTGAGCGAAGCGAGCGTGAGGCGGATGAACTCCGAAACCGAACTCCAAGTTATCCCACCGTCGCCGCCGCCGTGAGCGAAGCGAGCGTGAGGCGGCATGATCCCGAGGAAGTCCGCGTAGGCCAGCAGCGTCGC
>NZ_JBDUCX010000366.1:0-4423 GCF_040003245.1 Chthoniobacter sp. | reverse complement strand
GCCGGCAAAGAGCGCTTCGGTGATGGCGGTTGTTGACAGGGGAGAAGTGGGCGCCGCCTTCGGAAGAGTGACTTCCGCGGAGGCGAAGCCACGCAGTTGGGTGAGCATTTGCTCCACCGCGCTTTTGGCCTCCGTCAGCCCGACGTTGGTTTGTGCACGATAGAGTTTGATTGCCCCGATCTTGTCGCCGGCCAGCATTGCGCGTTTGACCTCTTCGAATTCATCCATGGGGTCGGACATATCTAAGAATGCGCCCAGCCACGGTCAGCCAGGATTTCCTGGCCGGTGATGGCGCGGCTGGCTTCGCTGGCGAGGAAGAGCACGACGTCCGCGATCTCCGCCGGCTGAAGTAACTGCGGCACGCATTGCGAGCGGCGGATGAGGCGTTTGACCGCGGGCGTGACGAAATCCTTGAGTTGCCGTTCCGTCATCACCCAGCCGGGGGAGACGGTATTGACGCGGATGCCGCGTGGGCCGAGTTCGCGCGCGAGCGAGCGGGTGAAACCGAGCACACCGCCCTTGGTCGCCACATAGGCGGTCATGGGCGCGGGCGCGATGTGAAAGGTGATCGAGGCCAGGTTGATGATCGCGCCCCCGGCTTTGGGCATGGCGGGCGAAGTCTCTCTCGCCATCAAGAAATAAGCCCGCAGGTTGGAAGCGAAGAGATCATCCCAGTCCTTCACCGACATGCTTTCCAGGGTCATGCGCGGATCGCGGGCGGCGTTGTTGACGAGCGCGTGAATGGGCCGGCCGCCCTTGGTGATGCCTTTCACCCAGCGCACGATCTGCGCTTCGCGAGTGAGGTCGACCCGAGTAAACGATACACGGTCGCCCAGCTCGCGAGCCAGTGACTGGCCGGCGCTAGCATCGGTATCGCAGAAGTGAATTACGGCTTCCTGTTCATGAAAGGCGCGCACGATGGCTTCACCGATTCCATTAGCTCCGCCGGTGACCAAGACGCGGCGGTTGCGAAGGTCAGGGTATGCGGGCATATTGTGGTTCTTCAGCCATGGACGAGTGCTCGAAAATATCGGTCGATGGCGAAGCGTCCAACAGATAAACCAGTTACGCCATGAGCTCCGATTCCCATTCACCGGGTCTTTTCCGAACCTTCGCCGCAGGACGGAGGTACTTGGCGATCGGCATTGTCCTGCTCTTCATTTGCGGCGCCGCGCTGGCGGGTGACAAGGAAGCCGTCAGCACACTTTCCAAAACACCGCTTTTTGCGTTTGGGGGGATTGGCGTGGCGGGCATTACCTCGCCGGGAGAGTATGCTTTCAAGAGCGTGCTGGCGTCGGATTCCGCCGCGGCGGATTTCTTGCAAATCCTGAAAGCCGGCACGCCGCAAGCGCAGTGCTACGCGCTGGTCGGGCTGCGGCTCAAGGACCGGCCGGTCTTCGACGAACAAGTCAAACGCTTCGCTTCTTCCAGTCAAAAGGTCGATACGTGCGCGGGATGCGCACCGATGACACTGCCCATGTCCTCGGTGGTGGCGACGATTCAGAAGGGATCCTACGACGACCGCGCGAAAGCCAAGCCGGAAAAGCCGAGGTAGTCTTGCGGGCTCCTCGCGCTTCGACTTCCTGCCAGCCTATGCCCATCGTGGTCGATAACCTTCTGCGAACAGCGACAGATTCAGACGACCGCGAGCAAATCAAAGAACTCCTCGCCACCGGGAGTGTGCGGATTGAGCAGATTGTTTCGCACGGGCAGGCGAGCCCGGAAGGATTCTGGTACGATCAGCCGGAAGCGGAATGGGTCGTCCTCTTGCAAGGCTCTGCGACGTTGTTGATCGAAGGCGAGCCGGGCGTGACTTTGGGAGCAGGGGATTACTTGCTGATTCCTGCGCACCTTCGGCATCGGGTGGAGCGGACGTCGGAGGATGCGCTCTGGCTGGCCGTGCACTTTCGCGACGAAACGAAAGTCACTTCGCGGACTTAGGCGGCAAAGCCGGCGCGAATCGCGGCCAGTCCTTTGGGAACTGCTGTCTCGGCGTCTTCCTTGCCCTCCATCTCCAGCGAGACGTAGCCAGTGTAGCCGGCATCCCGGAGGATTTTGGCGATGCGGGCATAGTCGAGGTCCAGAGTGTAAAATTCACCGCCGCCGTCATAGGTCTTGGCCTGCACGAATACGGTCTTCGCAGCGATCTTCGTGAGTTTGTCGTACGGGTTCTCCATGAAGTTTCCGGTATCCATGAGCGCGCCCAGCCATGGCGAATTGATCGCGTCGATGATGCGCAATTGTCCCTCGGGCGTGCCGCTCAGTCCCCAATGATTTTCCAGCGCGAGGACCACGCCGCGCTCCTCTGCGAGGTCCGTGCATCGCTGAATGCACTCGATGCACCATTTGAATCCGTCGTCTTCGATGTAACCGGGCAGCACCGGTTCGACGCCGCGCGCTTTCATCAGCGCTGCAAAATCGGGAATGGTCTTCCAGCGACCGGAACTGATGCGAATGCAAGGAATGCCGAGGGCATAGGCGATCTCGATGCACTTTTCGGTGAAGGCCATCCATTGGTGGCGTTCGGCGGGATTCGGCGAGACAAAGTCCTGGAGGATGGAAAGGCAGACCAGGTCCACGCCGCAGTGCAACGCGTGTCGCTTGAGGTTGCGGCAATAAACATGGGTGGCGGCGTCGAGTCGGCCGAGTTCGTCAATCGCCATTTGCCGGTGCAGGAGATCGATGCCGTTGACCCCCAGAGCCGACGCCTTCTCCATGATTTGTTCCACCGGCATTTTTTCGCCGCGGAAGTGCCAATAGGAGTAGGTCGAGAGCGCGAGCTTGAGCTGGCTGCGCGGCGCGGCGACCGGAGGTGCTTTGCTTTCCGCGGCGCGCAGAGCTACGGCACTGAGGCCAGATGTGGCCCCGAGGAGGAAAGCGCGGCGATTCATGAGGTGCGACTAACAGATGTCCGTGGCGAAGACAATCTCTGCGAAGTCCGGGGAGGGCTCGACACGCCCGCGCTGGTTTGCCTAGCCTGCGCAGGCATGGATATCCACATTGCCCGCAATGGGAAGCAGTTCGGGCCGTTCCCCTTGGATGAAGTCAAACGTCAGCTCGCGGTGGGAGAGTTATTCCCGAGCGACCTCGCGTGGACGAACGGCGAAAAGGACTGGGTGCCGCTGGCCGGCTTCCCGCCCTTGATGAACTCCCCATCATCCCAAGAGCCGCCGCCGATCAGCCCATTGCGCGCGCTCGATACCGCCCGGCCGATCCCGAGCGTGGTGGAGCCGCCGCAGTTGCAGCCGCGGCAGACCTCCGGTGCCGCCATCGCGAGTTTGGTTTTTGGCATCCTCTCCTTCTCGTGCCTGCCTTTGATCGCCACGCTTTTTGCGATCATCTTTGGACACGTAGCGTTGAGTGCCATTCGGAAATCCGCCGGGGCGCTGAAGGGGGAGGGGATCGCGATTTTCGGTTTGGTGCTGGGTTATCTCAGCATCGGGGCTTTGCCGATCCTGGCGGGCATCGCGGTGCCGGTCTTTGCCGAGGTGCAGGTGAAGGCCAAGGAGAAGCAGTCGCTTTCCCATGCCAAACAGATTGCCGTGGCCTCGCTGGCTTATGCCAGCGATCACCAGGGAGCGTTTCCGCCGAAGCTCGACGATCTCGTGCCGACTTACCTGCCGGATCGGGTCTTCTTTGCCTCTCCTCTGACGCCAGGGGAACCGGTGGCTTACTATTATTTTGGAGGCACCGATCAAGCTCCGCCGGACACCGTGCTCCTGATGAGCAAGTACAAGAATAAGCGTGGCCGGCGAATCATCATGCATGTCGATGGCAGCGGCCTGGTCGGCGTGCCGCCTTCAGATGTGCTGCCGCCTGCTGGGCAGTGATACTTCCGTGCCGCAGGGGGAGGAAGTATGCGGGATGAGGGACTCGAACCCCCAACAAACTGCGTGTAAAGCAGCTACTCTACCATTGAGTTAATCCCGCGATGGCTCGCGGAAAGTGGGCCGAAACGTGCGGGCTGGCAAGTGCATAGCGTCGCGACCTGCGGCGGTCACGTTGCTACGAGAGTCGCAAGTCGTAGGTCACGAGGCGTGGATGCAACTTGCGGCACGCTTCCTTGGAAACAGCAGGCGATGCACCGGCATGCTCGACGAAGTGCCGATGGTTCTGTTCGAGCCGGTAGGACTTCGCTTTGCCTTTGCCGGTGACCGTCACAAGGAGGGGCATCTGTGGGGGGATGCCGGGATGCAATGACGGATAGAGCGAGGTGCGGCGGTAGCGCAGGCCGGCCCCGCGCTTTCCGGCGGGGAAGGTCTGGAGCGGAAGCTCGTGACTGGCGACGCGGATCTTGTAGCGCGCGGCGAACTCCCGCGAGACGACGAATTCCAGGCGCTCGATGGAGGTATCGACAAAACGGCTGGTGCTGCCGCCTTCCAGCGGTTGCTCGCAGAGCAGTGGCCAGCCTTCGTTTCCGCGG
>NZ_JBDUCX010000167.1:0-15037 GCF_040003245.1 Chthoniobacter sp. | reverse complement strand
AGTGGCGCGCCGCTTTGAAAATCCGTGACCATCCGTGCCATCCGCGGTTCATCTTCCGCCTCTTCCCTCCGCGTCTCTGCGCCTCTGCGTTTCAATCCCCCTGCCTGTGTTTGGAACCGGCGGGATCAGAAACTATCGTTTGCATTATTTACGTCGGTCCGGCGCATCCAGCGGTGGCGCGTTCGCGGGCCAGACAAACCGCGGCGCCTGCGTCACGTCGAACCCAGCCAGATGCGTCCGCTCCGCAGCACCGCGCGCAGCCGGCTTCACGTAGCGCCACGCCGTGTCGCCATAGACTTCCGCCAGCAGGCTCGCCAGCGCCACATCGTACGCTTTGATCTTCTCCCGCGTGTCGACATCACCGTGCTCCCGGTCGCGCACGCCCGCGCAATCAAACCAGCACTGCACCCCTTCCGCCCAGTACTCCCGTTTGTTCGTCGCCGAGTAAGTCCCCTTCCACAACCCCGCTTGCATCGCGCCATCATATGCGGCCTGCAAACGTCCATCGAAGGTCGGATCCACCCTGCTCAGCCCCATCTCATGAATCGCGTGTCCGAATTCATGGATCAAAATATTCTCCTTCCGATAGGGATCGCCTTCGAGACAGAGCAGATTCTCCTCCCCGCAACTCATCACCGGCCTCGCCCGCGTGGAGCCCAGCCCACGCGCCCGACGATTCCAATAAGCCGCCGGCTGTAGATCGCTATGTTCCGGCACATCGGTCGTCATCTCCGTCGGCGCCATTACCACCAGCCGCACGTTGTTCTCCGTCAGCGCGCGCAGGATGTCCGGACGATGCCCAATCGTCTGCCGCAACAAATACGCTGCCTCGCGCAACGCATAGTCGGAAACCTTCTCCGAACTCAGGATGGAAAACCCCTCGATGCTCAGATGCTTCCGATAGAAAGGCGCCAGGTGCCACTTCTCAACCAGCTCCTGCGGCGGAGGGACGATCGGCGCCTCGCCTACCGTTTCCACTGGCTTCTTGCCCGCATCGGCCAGGACAACGACTGTAGAAAGCAATAAAGACAATAGAGCAACACCATCGGTTAAGCGACCTGGCTTCACGCTCGATAGGCACTTTGAACCGCGTCACGCATCACCACCAATAGACCCGGCCAATCGCTTTCAGTGAACTCGTCGAACGCGGTCATGATCCGGCTATGAATACGTTGCTCGCTCGGTTGGCGCAGCCGAATTACCAGAATGCCATGGTGCTTTTCGGCGCGATGTTCGACAAAGCCCTTGTCTGTCGTGACGAACATTCGCTGCCCGGCCTGCGCAAAAGACCATAGTTCATCATCGAACATCCCCCAGCGTTCCGTCCCACGAATGTCGATCACATCGTGTCCTCTCGCCTGTAATTCGCGGACGGTAATCTTCGGGACGTTCTCGTCCACGAGAACCTTCATGCCCCAAACGCAACCTCATCCAGCGGCGTCACCTGCTCCTCCGCCAACGAGGCGGCGTAGTCGAGGCAAGCCAGAATATCCTCGCGCGTCAGGGTCGGATAAGCCCCCAGCAGCGTCTCGATGCCGTCACCGTGGGCAAACATCCGCACGATCTGATGCACCGGAATCCGCGAGCCAGTAACGCAGGCCTGACCGTGGCAGATTTTCGGATGGATCGAGATACGATCGTTCATGGGAGCAAGATGTCAGAGAATCCCGCTCGGAGCAAGCGGCGGGGAACTGCCGAGCCCAAACCGCCAACGCGCTCGCGCCGCCGCTCAGTGCTCCGCCCCAGACTTCGCCGCTTCGCTGTCGCTGACGTGACTGCCATTGCCATCCCGCCCCGGCAGCGCCGCAGTCGCGGAAGTTCCGCCGCCGAAGAGACGCGCGAAGATGCGCTTGGAAGGGGCTTTACCGGCTTCTTCCTCGGCGAGATCGTTGTGGGCGTCGCTCTTGGCGGTTTCCCATGCGGGGGCGAAACCGGGGGCGTTGATGAGCATGCGCTTTTCGGCGCGGGCGTAGACTTCCAGGTCGCGCTGGAGCTTGCGGTCGGGGATTTCGTTGAGGGCGTTCACTTTCACCCGCAGGCTCTCGTTTTCCTTCCGCAGGTTTTCCTGCTCGGCCTTGCTCTTCTTCATCGTCTCCGCCTCGATCTCCAGCTTGTCGCTCAGATGGCGGCGAAACCGCGCGAGCTCACCCTTGAGCCGGAGGTAATTGTAGCAGGCGATGATGAGGAAAACGCAGCCGAGGTAAAAACCGAGGGCGAATTGGCCGAGGAAAATGTTTTTGTCCATAAGATGCGATCAGGCGACGACGTGCAGTTCTTCACCGGCGTGGCCGGCTTCGTAGCGGACGACTTCGTTCTTTTCATTCAAGACCACTACGCGCGGCTTGTGCTTGGCGGCCTCCTCGGCCGTGTAGGAACCGAAATTCATGATGGTGATACGGTCACCGATCTTGCCCAGATGCGCCGTGGCGCCATTGAGCTGGATCTGGCCGGTCCCGGCGTCGCCATAGATGACGTAAGTCTCGAAACGTTCGCCATTGCCCATGTTGCCGATGAGGATCTTTTCGTAGGGCAAAAGACCAACCCGCTCGGCCAGATCGCGCGAGATGGTGAGGCTGCCTTCATAGTGCAGGCTGGCTCCAGTGACACAGGCGCGGTGGATTTTCGACTTGAGAAGCGTCAATTGCATCGTGCGCCACGTTGCGGGAATTCCTGAGAATTGCAAGCCGGACCAGAGAGAGCGCCGGGAAATTCAACCGCGAATGCACGCGAATGCACGCCAATGGAGAGATTTGTCGGGGCCCCGCCCTCACCGCCTCATTCACCCAACTATTCGCGTCCATTTGTGTCCATTCGCGGTTTTCCTTCCTTGGCCTGAATCCCCCGGCTGCTCTGGTAAACGCGCCCTTTCCACTGCACGCCCTTCGAGGCCAGCCGCCGCCAGCTATTGAGCCCGATCCCCAGGGAAAGCACTTCGCCGACGGGATGCAGGAGGCAGCTCAGCCAGGAGGTCCGAAAGCGCAGCGCCAGGACGACACGCACCAGATAAATAACCGCGATTTGCGCGAGGATCAGCGAACGGGCATCCGGCGCCGTGAAGACGAAAACAAACGGCAGCAGGAAACCGCAGCAATGCAGGCCACCGATGACCAGAAATCCCGCCAGCGAATCCTCGAAGGCGGCGCGCATGTTCTTGGTAAAACCCTCCCACGTCTCGTCAAACGAGCGATACATCCGGCACGTGGAAAAATCGAGCGACTCGCAATTGAGCAGGCGCATCCCCTCGCCCATGCGATTCGCCACCGCACGGCCCAGCGCGACGTCCTCCACGAGATGATCGTGCAGCGCCGCATGGCCGCCGATGCGGTCATAACCCGCGCGGGTGAAGAACATGAACTGCCCGTTGGCCGCTCCCAAGCCATGACGCAGGAAGGCGGGCAACCGTGCCGCCACATGCGGATGCTTTTGCAACAGCAACACCAGCCAGTGCGGATACATGCTCAGGCCGAGGACGAGGATCATCGGGATGATGAGCTTCTCACCCAAGGTGACCGTGATGAGCCGCGGCCACGCCGAAAGGAGATCGGCGCGATAGGCCTGTGCCGCTGCGACGGTGGCGGCCACGGTGCCGGGCGCGTGCGCGGTATCGGCATCGGTAAAGAACAGGAATTCGCCACGTGCGGCCAGCGAGAGCTGGTGGCAGGCCCAGCCTTTGCCCGTCCAGCCCGCCGGCAATGGGGAACCCGAGATGACGCGGCGGTCGCCCGTTTCGCCCAAACCGAGCCGGCGGACCATGTCCCCGGTGCCGTCGTCGGAATGGTCGTCGAGGACGATGAGTTCGTAGCGCGGATAGTCCTGCGCGAGCAGCGAGCCGACGCAGGCCTCGATGTTCAGGGCCTCATTCCGCGCCGGCACGAGGATCGAGACCAGCGGAGCGTCCTCGGCCGCCGGACGCTCCACGGGCTGCAGCCCGGCGAAACAAGCGACATTGGCCAGCACCATGCCCAGCGCGAAGAGCAGCCCGAGCAGGACAATGAAGTGGTAAAAAATGGCAGCCGTTCCCATCCGAGCCAGCCTGCCGCAGCCCGGCCTATTTACAAGACCGACGCGAGCCCGCATATTGCCCGTTCGCTTTCATGACGTCCGCCGCTTCCCCATTCACCGCCACATCGCCCGTGCTGCGCCGTTTCGCCGCGCTGCTCGAGCCGCAGACGGACGCGCAGATTGAGCGCCTGGCCCGCGAATCCGCCGCGCTCACCCGGCAGCACTTCGGCAAGACCATCCGCCTCTTCGCGCCGCTCTACCTTTCCAACGAGTGCATCAACAATTGCGCCTACTGCGGCTTTTCACGCGACAACGCGATCCTGCGCGTGACGCTCGATGTGCAGTCCGTGGTGAAAGAGGCGCGCCATCTCGCGAGCGAAGGCTTTCGCAATATCCTGCTCGTCGCGGGCGAGCATCCGAAATTCGTTTCCAATGGCTATCTCGAGCGCTGCGTGCGCGCGCTCGTGCAGGAGATACCGAGCATCGCGCTCGAAGTCGCGCCCATGGAAACTCCGGAGTATGCGACACTCGTTGCCGCCGGCGCGGAAGGGCTCGTGGTGTATCAGGAAACTTACGACCGCGAGGTCTACGCCACGATGCACACCGCGGGGCCGAAGAAGGATTTCGACTGGCGCCTCGCCTGCCCCGAGCGCGCCTATGCGGGCGGTTTCCGGCGCATCGGCGTCGGCGCCTTGCTGGGGCTCGCCGCATGGCGCGCCGAGGCGCGGGCGCTGGCCGCCCATCTCGAACATTTGCTGCGCACCTGCTGGCGGGCGCAATTCACCGTGAGCCTGCCGCGCCTGCGGCCGTGCGCCGGGGAATTCGCGCCGACGCATCCGGTGGCCGATCGCGATTTCATCCAGCTCATCTGCGCGCTGCGGGTGTGCTTTCCGCAGGTCGGCATCGTCCTCAGCACTCGCGAACCCGCCGCCCTGCGCGATGCGCTCCTGCCCATGGGCATCACCATGATGAGCGCCGGCAGTCACACCGAGCCCGGCGGCTACACCGGCCAGGGACGCGAAGATTTGCACTTCACCGTGCGCGGCAAGGCCCTCGCCCCGGCCGATTCCGATGCCGAGGGCGCCACCGGCCAGTTCGAGATTTCCGATACCCGCTCCCCGCGGGAAGTCGCGGACTTCATCCGCACGCGCGGCTTCGAGCCGGTGTGGAAGGATTGGGACCGCGCCATCCTGGATGCGCCCGCGCCTCCCGTGGACATCGCGGCCGTGGCATGACGATCACGCTCAACGGCGAACCCCGCGAGATCGCCCACGCCAAAAATCTCGCGGAACTCATCGACGAACTCGGCCTGCCCGCCCCCGCCATCCTCGTCGAGCACAACGGCCTCGCCCTCCGCCGTGACGAGTGGCCCACGCGTCCCCTCGCCGAAGCCGACCGCATCGAACTCGTGCGGATCGTGGCGGGAGGATAGGAAAGGCGGCGTCACCGACTTTCGCACTGACAACCCGCGCCGCACCCGCTAGCCTCCACCCAGTCATCGCCCGAAAGGACCACGCCATGTCGAAAGCCAAAGTCATCTCCTTCATCAACATGAAAGGCGGCGTCGGCAAGACGACTTGCGCCGTGAATGTCGCCACCTACCTCGCCAAGGAACACGGCAAGCGCGTGCTCCTCGTCGACTTCGATCCGCAGACCAATGCCTCGCTCTCGCTGATGAGCGAAAAGGCGTGGGAAGACTGGCAGGACGAGCACGGCACCATGGCCGACGTCCTCGAGGTGCAATGGAAAAAGAAAAACGCCGAGCACGCCAAGCTCAAGGATTGCATCATCCGCGATGTCGTCCCCGAGATCCCCAATCTCGATCTCATCCCCTCGCATCTCTCGCTCACCTTTCTCGACCTCGACCTCGCCGCCCGGCCAGGACGCGAGCGCATCTTCAGCCGCAAGCTCGAGAAGGTGCTCGAGGACTACGACCTCGTCCTTTGCGATTGCGCGCCGAACCTCATGACCGGCACGCAAAACGCCCTCTACGCCAGCGACTGGTACTGCATCCCCATGCAGCCGGATTATCTCAGCTCCATCGGCCTCGGCCTGCTGCAAGACCGGCTCGGCTACTTGAAGAAAGAGCTCGAGTTCAATATCCGCTGCCTCGGCATCGTCTTCACCCGCGTGCGTCACTGGCTGCGTTACCACGCGGAGACGATGGAGAAACTGCGCGACGACAAAGCGCTCAAGCGCCTCCATTTCTTCGACACCTTCATCCCGGAAAACATCAAGCTCGCCGAAGCACCGATGGAAGCGAAACCCATCGCCCTGCACGACTCGAGCGCCAGCGGCGCCGCCGCCTTCCAGGCGTTGGCGGATGAGTTCGTGAAGCGGCTCGAGGCGTGAGCCCGGCCGCGTTTCGTTCGCAGGTGTAGGACGCGTGTCCCCACGCGCCGGGATGCCCCTGCAAATCCGCTCTTTCCCCGACGCGTGAGGACACGCGTCCTACACCGAGGGAGCAACGCCGCTTTCTGATCGACCCATTTCCGAATATCGCTTCAGCCTAGTTCTGCAGCGCCGCCGGGGTGCGATACCCATCCTTGGAATCCCGCGCCGAAGTCGTCGCGAATCTCCACTCCCCACGCGGCGGATTGGCCGCCGGCCGCGCCCGCAGGCGCAACAGCGAATCGGTCCAACTGGCGATCATTCGCCGGCTGGCGGCGTCATCGTTCATCGTTGTTGGTTCCGTGTTCATGGTTCACCTCTACAACGAATGAGCCGGCCGCTTTTAGACACGGCGGAGCGATTTTTTTTGAATGCGCTTACGCGCTCAAGGCTTCCCCGCCCAGTGCTTGGCGAGAAAATTGAACATCAGCTTCAACTTCTCCTCCGTCGTGAATTGCGGCCCGCCGTGACCCGCGCCCTCGATCACGTCCAGCGTCACATCCGCGCCCGCGGCCTTGAGCTTGTCGTAGAGCCGTTGGCTTTGATCGAACGGCACGAGCGGGTCCTTGGTGCCTTGCATGATGAGCAGCGGTGCGGCGTCCTTCGTCACCCACGTCACCGGACTGGCGCGTTTCGCCAGCTCGAGCTTTTGCGAGACGGGTCCGCCGAAAAGCAGCGCGATGACCGACTCAGGATTCTCCCGCTGCACCATCGGCTCCGGCAGATCGGGATCGTAGGCCGGAAAATCCGACGGACCGAACCAATCGAGGCCGCATTGGATGGCGCTGGATTGATCGAGGTTCGCACCGACGTCGAAGTCGTGCGTCTTGCCCGTGACCGCGAGGAGCGCCACGAGATGGCCGCCGGCACTGGCGCCCCACGCCGCAACCATATCGTCGCGGTAGCCATACTCCTTCGCATGCGCGCGCAGCCAGCGGATGGCCGCCTTGCAATCCTCGATCTGGGCGGGAAAGACGGCGTCCTGGCTGAAGCGATACTCCACGCTGGCGACGGCGACCCCGTTCTTCACCAAGGCCAGGCCCGGCGGCTTGTCCTTCGATCCCCCGCGCCAGCCACCGCCATGAATCCACACCAGCAGCGGCCCCTTGGGCTGCGCCGGGAGGTAAAGGTCGAGCTTTTGCCGGGCATGACCATTCTCCACGTAGGACAGGTCCATGAGGGCCTTCGCATCGTCGGGCAGCTCTTTCGGACGGTCGGCGGCGGCGGTTTGCTGCGCCTGAACTGCCAAGGGCAGGGCAAGACTGAGAGCAAAAAGCCCCATGGCAGCGGAAAACAGCAGAAGACGGAGGCGGAGGGATTTCATGAGCAGGAAGAGCGCAGAGACAGGATGGTTGTGTGCGGAAGAGACGCCCGACGGAAGCCAGAAGTTACGCCCGTTCCCGCAGGGCCGCGATTGGGTGGACGCGCCATTCTGGCCCACACCGGACAGCATACATCCAAGCACGGGATATGCTCCGAATAAACCCAAATGGCTACACTCAAGATCAATCGACGCCATCGCAGCCGCGTGCGGGTTCAGTTCACCTCATTCGGTTACGAAGTTCAGGTCTACGGCCAGACCGTGTTTCGCTCCTCTCTACAGGACGAAGCCGAAAAGCTGGCCCGCGATCTGGTTCGCGCGTTGGGCTAGGCCCGACTGCAAACGTCGCAATTTTAACTGTGCCTGTGTCGCAAAAATGCGCCGCAGTTCCACTTTTCGCCCTCTGGCTCCATTTCCAGAGACTTTGCCAACTCGGCAACTGTGGCGATTTGGCCATTCCCTCCGCTTCGGTCCAGCGCCGCTATTGAGCAAACGCCCACGGATCGGCCACGGCTGGCTTGTATTTTGCTTTGGTTAAGGTGGGTTTATGAATTTTCCCTTGGTCAACATCGCGGCCATCATCCTGGGGCTGATCATCTCCACGATCGGCACCATCATGGTCCTCGTCGCCGCCTTCCGGGAGAGCGTGATCTGGGGGCTGGTCGTGCTCTTTGCGCCCCTCGGCAATCTCATCTACACCTGCATGCACTGGGCCGAGGCCAAAGCCGGATTCCTGGCCAGCGTCATTGGCGGGGCCATTTGCGCCGCCGGCCTCCTCACCATCCCCGAGATCCAAACGCAGTTGTTGACGGCCTACCACCTCAAGGCCCCCGGGAGCGCCGAAAAGAAGGCGCCCGACCTCACCGCGCAAATCCAGGAACATCGCCAGCATCTGGAAGCGCTCCAAGGGGCATTTGCGCAAGACGGCACCGAACTCACCAAGCAGTATCAGGCCCTCGACGCACAGCGCAAAGCGCTCAAGCCCAAGGACACCGCAGCCATCACGATATTCAACGAAGCGGCCGCCGCTTACCAGGCGCGCAATACGGCCCGCAAACAGATGCAACAGCAGATCGAGACGACGCAGCATGAACTCGAGGCCTTGCTCGACGCCCGCAGCCGCAACGCCACACCCGGGGCCTCCGGCAAGAAAGTCGTGATGTACACCACGTCGCATTGCCCCGCCTGCAAAGCCGCCAAACAGTACCTCGCGCAGAAGGGCGTGCCCTACGACGAGATCGACGTGGAAACCTCCCGCGACGGCGCCCAGGCGTTCCAGAAACTGGGCGGCCACGGCGTGCCGCTGATTCTGGTCGGCGACAAAAAAGTGGAAGGCTTCAGCGCCCAGGCGCTGGATGCGTTACTGTAGAAACGACTCTCAGGAACCGGAAGGCGCGGAGCCCGGTGGGATCGGTGGCGGCGGTTGCTGTCCTTTGTTCTTCCCGAGCATCACGATGCACAGAATGAGGAGGGCGATGCCGACCGGGCAGGCAAGCAATCCGCAGGCCGTCGCAAATAACGTCGTCCCAATGGCGCCGGACAAAGCGTTGGGATCGGAAATACCGTTCCCATTGAGAACGGTGAAAGCCCGGGTCATACCCAAGACGGTGCCCAGCATTCCCCACAGCGGCCCGAGCGCCAGGAGAGCGCCGACCAAGATGCCAGTAATGAGAAGCGGACGTTTGCGTTTCATGGGATGGATCTCAAATTAAGCCACCGCCCGCGCACCTGGCGAGCATGGAGGTGCATCGTTCAAGTTGGGCGGCAACTGCCTTAGCTGGAACTGCTGCAGTTCGGACTTCTCAACTTCGGTTAGGAGCACACAATCATCATCGTAAATGATTTTCCATCGTGTACTGACTCTGTTTTTTGGCTGCGTGATCGCCGCTCTGGTACCGGTCGCACAGAAACAAGATGCGGGGGACGACGTGCTAAAGGTGATTCACAAGATCGTCACGAGCACGTCCAAAAGCGAGCGCGCGGAAAAGGCCGACGACTTATATGATATATGTCACGACCACATTCAGTCTGGCCGTAAAGGGCGAGTCACTGCCCACGTGGAACAACTGATAGCACTGCTGGATGATAAAAATGAATGGGTAATCTACATGGACGCCCTGATTTTAGGTGAGTTAGGAAATGATGCGCGCCAAGCACTGCCGAAGCTCGAAAAGCTAAAGCTGATATTGTCTCGAAGAACGGGGCCAAGAATCGGGCCAGACGTTCTCGACGGCGTGGGATACGCCATTGAACAGATTAAGGACTATCCGAAACCAAGGAAGTAGAGGTCACGAGACATACGTCTGTTCACAAATCTCGCACGGCGAGCACAGGTGTAGGGCGCGTGTCCCCACGCGCTGGGGAAAGCTCCCGCACCCCCTGTTTTGTGGCGCGCAAAGTGAAATTTTCCGCAATGGAGCCAATGGAACCAATGGGGCCATGCACATTTTCGCGCGAGTTATGGTTCCATGGAGTCGTGAGAACAAATCCAGCCCAACTCTATCGCGCCCGCGCCTCCGATGGCACCCACTGGGAGCGGCGATTTCCAATCGCCGACCGAGCCAGCCACGCGAAGCGCCATCTTTTCCGGAGGACTTCGCTGGCGCAACGCCCGGCAGTTGGAAAACCGCCGCTCCCACTGCGATCCCACTCCTTCTCCCACCCCGCTCCCACTCTTTCTCCCACCTGCTTTTACAGAGATACTCCCACTCGATCCCACCCGATCCCACCCCAAAAAAACAGCGGCTATCCACTATCCAGCCTCTGACTCCCATGACCCCCGCAACGGCAAGATTACCCGGCTCCCGAAAGCCATCCGCCACCAACTCCATGAACGCCTCACCCGAGCGAAGAAAAGAAGCCCATTTAAGGTGCCTTAAGCCCTCTTAAGCCGATTTAAGGTGCGAGTTTTTTTCTCCATGGAGAACCTGAGCGCAAGCCAAGGCCGAATTGGCCCGAGTAAACGGAGACGCGATCAAGCCTTCTTAAGCCAAATCAAGGTAAATCAAGGCTATCAAGGTTCGGTTTTTTGCGGCGCGTTGACTCCACGCCTGTCTCGCGCACTGTTGGTCTGATGAAAGTTCCCCTGCTCTGGCTCTCGGCGGCCATGGTCGTTTCCGCAGTGGCAGCGGAAGCGCCGGAGATCTCGGACGCCACCCTGCGCGCCTACCCGTCGTTGCACAAGATGACCGCCCAGGCACGGCCGGTCGCTATGGGGTTTAGCCCCCTCTGCCGACCGGACCCTCAAGTAACGGCGGCCAGGAAAGCCAGCGGCCCACATGCTGGGAATTGGATCAACGTCTACATGAACGAAACCGCACGGAACCATTTTGAATCCAAAACCGCTGGCGGCTATCCGCCGGGAAGCATCGTGGTGAAGGAAAAGCTTTCGACCGTATCCCCCGATATGACCGCCGCCAAAGCCAGCGCCGTCGCCGGACTCATCAAACATGCCCCGGGCTACAACGCCGCGACGGGCGACTGGGAATTCTTCTATTCGGCCACGGGTGGAAAGATGGAGCGCGGCACGCAAGCCAGGCTGGCCTCGTGCGCCGACTGCCACCAGAACGCCTCCGCGGATTACGTCTTCGGCGACTTTGCCAAACCCGCACCCAACGCGCCCGCACAACCCGTCGCCCGTTAATATCACCCCGAATCTCAGGCTGGATGAAAACGACGCTTTTCCTTCTCACGCTCACTACTCTCCTTCTGCCCGCGATGCGGGCAGAGGATGTAGTGCTGCCACCCTCACACGCGGACGAGCAAGTAAAGCAGGCGGACGCCATTCTCTATTTCGACGGTCCCGACCGGATGTATTTCGAGCGCCCCGAGAAGCAGAGCGAACCATTTGCTCTCACCTCACTCGCGGAGCGTGTTACCGCAGCCACGCCGCAACGCACGATGATCGTGGTCATCATGAGCAAACCCACTCGCCTGTGGCTGGACGACAAATTCAAGGTCGCCGTGGATGACCTGGAGGCTCGCCTCCGCAAAAGCGGATTCAAGAAGGTGGCCTTCCATCTCGCCAGCGGAACCTATCCCACTCCCATTTACAGCGAATGAACCACGGCCTGAACGTGCCTAATTCCACGCTGTCGCGCGCCGCTCCATGAATACCACCGAAGACAGATCCAACGGCATCTTGTTGTCCACCGTTACTGATGTTTTTGTCATTGAGGGCCGTGGCTGCGTCATTCTTCCCGGGGCACCGTATCCGTCCGCGACGATTCCAGTCCTTCGCCGTGGCGCACCCATCATGCTCCGACGCCCAGACGGCTCGGAGCTGGCGAGCCGTATCCGCGACTTGGAGATGATCAATCGTGGGCCAACGATCCCATTCATGCCCATCTTGCTTCAATCGCCCATCTCCAACGATGACATCCCCATCGGCACGGAAGTTTGGTATTTTCCTACCGCGGAAGACACGTATGCCTCCGGGAGGATCGCGGAGAGCTTCAGGACGCCATAAGGCATGCAAGATTCCCGCATAGCAGAAGACGCCTTGGAGGGAAGCGCGCCGTCGCTTTTTGAGTGAAGCTTTCTCCCCGGCACCGACGGCGCGGTGCCCTCCAGTTCCGATCCGAAAATGCTTTCTACTATCCCGTTGGCTCCGAAGCCGTGCCTCAGGCCGCGGCCACGTGCTGCGCTGCATTGCGCGGGGAAGCCCCGAGCTGCTGCACCAACTGGATCAAGTCCTTGACCTGGTAAGGCTTCGGCAGCACCGCGTCGAAGCCGTAGGCGGTGCATTGCGCCATTACCGGATCGGTCGAGTAGCCGCTGGAGACGATCGCGCGGATCTCCTGGTCGCGTTCGCGCAGCCGGCGGATGGCTTCCTTACCACCCATGCCGCCCGGAATGGTGAGATCGAGGATCGCCATGTCGAAGGGACGCCCCGCGGCTTTGGCTGCGGCGTGCGCCGCGAGGAACGCGTCCCCATCCGGGGTGGTGACGACGTCGTTCTTAAACATGCCGAGCGTCATCCCGATCAACTCGCGGATCGGTTCCTCGTCATCCATGACCAGCACGCGCAATTTGCGCGGCGCGCTTTCCGGCTCGGGCAGTTTGGGCGGCGCGTCCACCGGCTCGGCAGGCGCCGTGGAACGGGAGGCTGGGAAGTAAATGACGACCGTGGTGCCGGCGCCGATGGTGGATTGCACGCCGATGTATCCCCCATGCCGCTGCATGATCGAATAGGCGGCGGCGAGCCCCAGCCCGCGGGCTTGGTTTTTCGTGGTGAAGAAGGGATCGAAAATGCGCGGCAGACGGTCGGTGGCAATGCCCACGCCGAAGTCGCGCACCCGAATCGCCACATAGTCGCCATCGGGCAGGTGCGGCGCGGAGGTGGAGTTCTCGGCGCTCACCTGGATGCCACCGCCGCCGGGCGTGGCTTCCATCGCATTGAGAACGACGTTGCTGATAACTTGCGCGAGCTGGTTCGGGTCGGCGTGGAGTTCCCACACGTCTTCGTCCAGTTCGAATTCGCACTGCACATTCGAGCCGCGCAAAACGAAGGCGCTCGTGTCGCGCAACAGCGGTTCCAGCGGCACCGACTCCTTGATCGGCGCTCCGCCCTCGGCAAACGTCAGCAAATAGCGTGTGAGCTCCTGCGCCCGCGTCGCGCCGCGTTCGGCCTCGAGGATGTTCGGCAGCGCCTCGGCCGGGATCGAGCCCCGGAGGCGGAGCAGCGAAAGATTGCCCAGCACCGCGGTGAGCATGTTGTTGAAATCGTGCGCCAGGCCGCCGGCGAGGGCGCCGATGGATTGCAGCTTGCTGGCCCGCAGGAGTTCCTCGGCCTGCGCCTGTTCGTGGTCGCGGAAGCGCTTTTTCTCCAGGCAGGCGCCCAGCCGGGCGCGGAGCAGCACGGCATTGACCGGCTTCGGCAGGTAATCTTCCGCGCCGAGCTCGATGCAGCGCGCCACGCGGTCCACATCGGTGAGCGCGGAGAGCATGATGACTGGAAGATGCCGCAGTTGCGCGTCCTGCTTGAGGGCGTGCAGGACTTCGATGCCGTTCATGCCGGGCATCTGGATATCGAGCAGGACCACGTCGAATTTCTCGCGCCGCAGCAACTCCATCGCTTCCGGTCCCGAGCGGGCGCCGACCGGACGGCAGGCTTCGCGCTGCAAGCGGCGAATCAAAATCTCACGGTTCAAGCTTTCGTCATCGACGATCAACATCTTCCCGCCAGCAATCGAGGGACCGGCGTTGGAGCGGGCGCCGGGAACCGAGTGATCCCAGTGCTTCGCCGATTGCAAACGGATGAAGACGTCGCTCCCGCGCGCCGCGGAGATAAAGTTCCGCGCCGCCGTGCAGATCAGGGCCAGGTCCTCGCGATATTCATCGAGCCGCAGACTGGAAGGTTCAGCCAGCGCGAGTTCGCAGAAGCCCAGCACGCGGCCGATGCTCGAGCGCGAGGCGTCGGGCAACGCCCAGTAATCCCCGCCGACTTGCTCGCCGAGGGCGATGATCGTCTTGTCTTGCAACATCGCGGCCAGGTCGAGTCCGCCTTCCCGCACCGCTCCCAGGCCTACGGTCAGGTCCGCGTGGCCTTTTTCCTCGGCGATCTCGATGAGCATCTCGCTCAAGCCGATGATCTGATTCAGCGGGGTGCGCAGATCGTGCAGCAGGCCGGACAGCCGCCGTTCAGTATCAATGGCTTGGGCGTTCTCTGCGCTCACGATGGCAGGAGGCTTTCGATCTTGCCGAGCAGCCGGACAAAATCCACGGGCTTGGTGTCATAATCGTTGCAACCGGCGGCGAGCGCCTTGTCGCGTTCCCCGGCCATGGCGTGCGCGGTGAGCGCGAGCACCGGGATGCCTTGCGTGGCGGGCGCCTGCTTGAGGCGGCGGGTCGATTCCCAGCCGTCGAGCACGGGCAGGCTCATATCCATCAAAATGAGATCTGGCAGATGCTCGTTCGCCGCGGCGATGCCTTGTTCCCCATCCACGGCGATGAGCACCTCGTAGCCCCGGCGCTCCAGGCGGCGCGAGAGCATGTCGCGGTTCATTTCGTTGTCTTCGACGAGCAGGAGTTTCTTCATGGCAAATTCAAACGGCAACGGTTTCCAAAGGGCGGGCGCAACGCGCGACACGATTACTGATTTCCGAGAGTAATTCCTCCCGGGCGCACGCGCCTTTCTGGAGGATGCGGCTGACCTGGCCATCCAGCAGCGCGCGATCCTCGGCGGCGATGTCCTTCGCCGTCATGACGAGGATGGGAATGTCGCGCCACTCGGCATGCGCGCGGACTTCCTTGGTAAATTGAAAGCCGTCCATCTCCGGCATCATCAGGTCGAGCAGGATGAGGGCGGGCCGCAACGTGGCC
>NZ_JBDUCX010000166.1:0-15041 GCF_040003245.1 Chthoniobacter sp. | reverse complement strand
GAGATGCTGCGCGAAGTCGATGCGATGCGAGAGCATGTCGCCGAGTTCGCCGGTGGCGGCGAGCGCCTTGACCTGCCGCCAGCCGAGATTGCGCGTGCCCCAATCCTGCAACCGGCACGAGCGGTAGTGATAGGCGTGGCCGAGATCGCCTTGCGCGATGAGATGGCCGAGGTAACGCATCGCCGGCACGAAGCGGTAGGTGAACGCCGACATGTGGCGCACGCCCGCGGCATCGGCGGCTTCCGCCATGACCTGCGCCTCGGGGAGATTCATGGCGATGGGTTTCTCGCAAAGGACATGCTTGCCGGCGGCGATGGCCGCCTGGGCGATCGGCGCGTGCGAGACGTTCGGCGTGGCGATGATGACCGCGTGCACATCGTCCCGCTTCACGATCTCCTCGAAATGGATGGACGTGACGTTGATGCCGGTGTCGCGGCTGGCTTTTTCCAGCGTCGCGGCATTGGTGTCGCAGAGCGCGACGACGTGCGTGTCCGCGCAGAGCGCGAGGCCGGGAAGATGATTCTGCAGCGTGATTCCGCCGCAACCGATGATGGCAACGCCAATGGTATTCATGAAGGTGGGGCGGTGTTTGTCGCAACAGCGCGCCCGTGTCGCAAGCCGGAACCTTGCGGCAAAGCGCTACCGGGTGTGCTCGGGGAAGTCTTTGGCGTAGCGGGCGAGGAGCGCGTCGACGTTGGCGGGGACGAGGTAGATCTTGCCGCGAATCTGCTTGGTCTCGCCGGACTGGAGACCGCCGAGGCGGAAGTCGGAATGCAGGCAGCGGATGACCCCTTGGAAGAGTTCCTGATACGGCTCCCAGGCGGTGGCGTAGATCATCCGGTCGTCGCCGCTGAAGCAGCCGATGAGGCCGTTGCTCGGGACGAGCGGATTGAGCGGGCGCGGGTTGACGTCGGTGCGCGGGACGCTGGCGGGGCACCAGACCTGGCCGGGAATGTAACGGGCTTGCGTGGCCCATTGCGGCGTGGGCAGGCGCGTGAGTTTGCCGTCGAGAAAGAGGAAGCACTTGGGCAGGTAGTCCTCGGCCTTGCCGGCGGTCTTTTCGTCGTAGCCGGTGAACTTGCTCAAGCGCACGCAGGGCTGCGCCCAGTGCGCTTCGCTGCGGGTGGCGGTGGGATTGTGCGCGGTGAGGCGGAAGTCCACTTCGTCCGGGCCGGCGGTGATGGTGTGCTCGACAGTCACGCCGTCGGCGAGGGTGTCGCGAAGCTGGAGCACGCGGGCGTCGTCGCTGAGCGAGACGAGTTCGGAGGTGTGCTTGATGACGGTGTGCGTGACCCAATCGGCATCGGTCGAGCCGGCGCGGCAGTAGGCCTCGAGGTAGTTGATGCGCAACTCGCCGCCGGGGATTTGCGGGCCGCGGATGACGAGGTAGTTCCCTTCCCGCGCGAGGGTGAGCGAGGGCTCGGCGGCGGGGCAGACCAGGCAGACGAGAAAGAAGGACGCGAGGACTGTGAGGAGGGATTTCATGAGGGGATGCTGAAAAATAAATGGCAGAAAATGCCCACTAAAGCGCCATTTTCGGCAATGGAGCCAACTGGGCCCATGGAGCCAATGCAACCAACAGAGCCAATAGAGCCAACCGAGCCCATGGAGCCAATGGAGGCACCCGGTTACTGGTTCTTCTTTTTCTTCGTGCCGTCCCTGGCGCCGCCGATGTCGGGGTGGTTTTCGGTGGGGATGGACTTCGCCATCTCGGCTTTCTTCGCGGCGAACTCCGGCTTCAGCGCGAGGTTCGTCCATTCGTTGGGGTCCTTGGCGTCGTTGTAGAGTTCCTCGTCGCCGTTGGCGTAGCGGATGTAACGCCAGTCCTCCGTGCGGATGGTATGGTTGTTGAAGAGATAAGTCGTGAGCGCGGGCTGCTCCCACGCGGCTTTCGGATCGGTGAGCAGCGTGCGGATGCTCTTGCCCTGGACATGCGCGGGCGTGGGCAGACCGGCGAGATCGCAGAGCGTGGGGAAAACGGTCATGAAATCGACGGTGCGCTCGCAGCGGCTGCCGGGCTGCGTGACACCCGGCGCGACCCAGATGAGCGGCGAATGCGTCGCTTCCTCCCAGAGGGCGAATTTCCGCCAGTGCTGCTTTTCCCCGAGATGCCAGCCGTGGTCGCACCAGAAGACGACGATGGTGTTGTCCTTGTAAGCGCTCTTGTCGAAGGCCTCCAGCAGCCGCCCGATATTCATATCGGTGTAAGCGGTCGCCGCGAGATAGCCCTGGATGGCGTTCTTCCATTTACCGGTCTTGAGCATCTCGGCGTGATCGCCCTGCGGCTTGGCCATCTTGATGCCGGCGGGCGGGACGTCGTCGAGATCGCTCTCGGTGTAGGGCGGCAGCTCGATGTCCTTGAGCGGGAACATGTCGTAATACTTGCGCGGTACGTTCCAGGGCATGTGCGGCTTGTGCAGGCCGCAGGCGAGGAAGAAGGGCTTGTCATGCTTCTTGCCCAGCTCGGCGATGGCGTAATCGGTGATCTTGTAATCCGCCAGCTCGTCGTCGCGGCAATCGAGCGCCGCAAAACGAATCCCGCTGGTCCCTTCATTCTGCGCATCGGTCTCCGCCCCGCGCTTGCCCTCGCCTTGCAGATAATCGTCCCAATCGCTCCGGCGCGGATAGGACTCATGGTAAATCTTCCCCGCACCGCAGACGAAGTAGCCCGCCTGGCGAAAGACATGCGTGAGCGTCTGCTCCTCGGGAATGACGGTCCGCCAGTCGTTGTTGTTTTCATACACCCCGCTGGTGAACGGCCGCAGCCCGCTCATCAGCGCGGCGCGCGAAGGATTGCACACCGGCGCGGCGCAATAGCTATGGGTGAAGGCCACCCCGCGCGCCGCCAGCCGGTCGATATTGGGCGTCTTGGTCTGGGGATTCTTGCCGAGGTAGCCGACCCAGTCGCGGAGGTCGTCCACGGCGATGAAGAGGACATTCGGTTTGGCGGGCTCGGCGGCGAAGGAGGCACCAGCGACGAGAGCGAACAGGGAGAGCGCGAGGAGGGGGGCGGCTTTCATGGGTGGGATTGAAACCACCCGGCGCCGGTTTGGTTGCGCCAGGGCGCCCTCTTCCCGAGGGACATTTTCAATGCCCTGCGCGGGAAGGGGCGAACGGTTTGCATCGGTGCCTCCAAATTTTTTCTTTCCACTGCCAGAGTAAACGGGGCTCAAAAGGAGCGGGTGCGACATTTTTAAGACCAAAGTCAGACGCGGCCACGGATTGGAGGCCGCCGAATCAGGATCGCTGCTTTCTGACTCTTTGCACGTTTTCACGGTGTCAGGAATGGCACGGCCCAGGTTCGGCCCTCCACACTATGAACCACACCCGTTACTACACTGGTCGAAGCGCTACCAACGCGCCCGAGATTCTAACCAAGCGCCGGACGGCCTCCTGCGTCTTCCGCTCCCGGCTGACCCGGATGGGGCTTGCCCTGGCAGGAGCGCTGAGTCCGCTCCTGCACCACGCCGCGGCGCAAACCGTGGACTTGGGAGCGGCCGGACCTTTTGGCGTCCTGGCTGGCTCGGGGATTACCATCGCCGGTGCGGTGAATTCAACGACCATCAAGGGGGATATCGGGACCTTTCCCATCACGACGATCACCGGTCTCAGCAACGTGGTCCTGACCGGGGTGAACCACGGCGGCGACGCCGTGACGCAGAATGCCAAGGCGGCACTGCTCACCGCCTATAACTCGGCGGCGGCCCGCGTCCCAAACGTGGTGTATGCCCCGGCGACGAATCTCGGCGGCCTGACGCTGGTCTCCGGCGTGTACCGCAACCCAAGTTCCTTCGGCGTCACTGGAACCCTGACCCTGAACGCGGCCGGAAATCCGAATGCGGTCTGGATTTTCCAAACGGGATCCACCCTGACCACGGCCTCCTTTAGCAGAGTGGTGCTGGTGGGTGGCGCACAGGCGTGTCACGTGTTTTGGCAGGTCGGCAGTTCGGCCACGCTCGGCTCCTCCTCCCTCTTTAGTGGCACCATCCTGGCCCTGACCTCCATCACGCTGGACACGGGCGCGACGGTGGAGGGCCGGTTGCTGGCGCTGAATGGCACCGTGACCCTGGACACGAACAGTCTCACGGTCACTCAATGTGTCGATATGGGGATCGGCGGCACCGACGCCACGGGCGGACCGGCCGATCCGGGCGTAGCCGGTGTCATCCAGGTGGCCCTCGACGGCGGGTTGCTCACGCCCAACCAATCGGAGGTCGCCCGTGCGCTGATACGCTCCCTTGGCAGCGCACCGCAGAGTAAGGTATTGGATTTCCTGGGTGGGTTACGCTTCGTCGGCCTCCCGGACGCGTTCGACCAGATCGCCCCCGAGGAGCTGACCTCGATCTACAATCTGGGTTTTGCCCAGTTTGACACGGAGGTGTTCAGCCTGCAGCAGCGCCTGCAGGACATCCGAGCCGACGAGCCGGAGGCGCCTCGAGATCGGATCCCCGACGGCAAGAATTTCGAAGGCAAAGGCTTCGAGGGCAAGGGCCTGGCGAACGGCAAAGAGAGCTCGACCCCGTGGATGCCGCGTCGGGATCGCTGGGGCTTCTTCGTCACGGAGACCGGAGAGTTTGCCAGCATCGGCGACACCTCGAACGCGAATGGATTCAACAGCAAATCGGCGGGCACGACTTTGGGCATCGACCGGCGCCTCGGCGATCATGTGGTCCTCGGCCTGACGGTGGGCTATACGCGGACGGACAGCGACCTGGTAGACGGCGGCAAGTTGAAAGGCAGCGGCGGCAAGGCGGCGCTCTACGCGATGTATTTCCAGGGAGGTTTCTATACCGAGGGGCTGATCGGCGGCGGCTATGACAGCTACGACACGCGGCGCAGCGCCCTGGACGGGTCGGCCTACGGCAGCGCCGACGGCGAACAATTCGACGCCTACTGGGGGCTGGGTTACGGCGTGAAGATGGGCCCCGTGACCCTGACGCCGATGGGCTCGCTTCTCTACACCCGGGTGGGCATCAATAGCTTCGACGAGCGCGGCTCGTTACTGCCTCTGCACATCGACGCCCAACACGAAAGCTCCCTGCGCAGTTGTCTGGGCCTGCGCGCCGCCTATACGGCGAAAATCGGCCAGGCGCGGGTGACACCTTCGATGAGCGCCCAGTGGCAGCACGAATTCCTGGACAACGAATTCCCGCTCAGTGCGAGCTTTGAGCAGGGGTCGGACAGCCACTTCACCGTCTCCGGCCCAAAAGTCGGCCGCGACAGCGCCCTGCTCACCGCCGGGATCAACGTGGCCTGGAGCCGTTACGCCTGCTACCTCGCCTACCAGGCCGACCTCGGCGTGACGAATTACGAGAACCAGATGGTGCTCGCCGGCGTGCGCGTGACTTGGTAAGCGACGCCCCGCGGGACGCCTCGTCAGATCGCGTCAGATCGCGGCGACCGTAAGGTTGTGGGGCGCGTGTCACCGCGCGACGGATGGACATGCCCGTTTTGCGAGGGTCAGCCCGACGCGTGAGGACACGCGGCCTCACACCCAGGATCGCGCCGCGCAGGAAGCGGCTGCCAGTGGGTGGCCCTTATTCCTCTTGTAGTGGAAAACGCCACGATACGTAAAAATACGATTTTGAGCTAGTCAAAGTAAGTGTTAGTCGACAATGGTCGACACGCTTTCTTGAAAAATTCCTCTCTGGCGGTTGGCCGGAGTTTGCGTAGGCGGCCTGGCGGGGAGGGGCGGTTGCGCGGATTCCGCTGAGTCTCCACAGCGGCGCTTTCCTGGATTCACCGTTGCGGACCTTAACCCAAATCGGGCCTGCGGCGGTGCGGTGCCATCCCGATTTATTCACGTCTGTTCGTCGTTCCACCACCCATGAAAATCCGTCACCTGCTCCGTTCCCGCCGCCGCAAAAACGCTTTCATCCTCGCCGGTTCCATCACGGCGCTGGTCACTTACGGCAGCGCCCACGCGGCCAACCAGATCTGGAATGGCGGCTCGGTGGTCGATGCCGTCTGGTCCACGGTGGCCAACTGGGTCGGCGTGGCCGCGCCCGGCGCGACGGGCACCACCACCAATACCGATGTGGCGACCTTCAACGCGCCCATCGCCAACACCTGGGGCAGTTCGGCGGCCACTCCCATCGTGGTGGACTCCGGGCGGAACGTCGGGGGAATCAATATCGATAGCGCGGCGGGGAGTTACTTCATCGGCTCGACCGGCGGGAATACCCTGGCGGTGAGCAGCGGCGGCACGATCCAGATGCTCAATACGCTGGGCGCCAACGGCATCACGGTGACCGTCAATGCGCCGCTCCAGATCCAGGGAGCGAACGGCACCTACGCCCTGGCCAACAACAGCAGCACCGCGGCCGGGACGCTGAAATTTGGCGGCAGCATCTCCGGCGGCGCGGCGGGGGCGACGGTTCTGACCCTCGACGGCAGCAACACCAACGCCAACACGATCAGCGGCAGCATCGCCAACGGCTCCGCGACCACGCTGGGCCTGACCAAAAACGGTGTGGGCACGTGGTACCTCACGGGGTCGAACAGCTACAGCGGGGCGACCACCCTCAACCAGGGCATTCTCAATGCGAATTCCTCCTCGGCGCTCGGGAATGGCAGCGCGACCAATACGCTGATCTTCAACGGCGGCACCTTGCAGGCGGGCGGCTCCATTAGCTCGCCGAGCACACGCAGCGTCACCCTGACCAGCACCGGCATCATCGATACCAACGGGTTCAACGTCTCCATCGCCGGGGCGATTTCCGGCGCGGGCGGGCTGACGAAAAACGGCAGCGGCACCCTGACGTTGAGCGGCACCAATACCTATCTGGGCGTCACGACGCTCAATGCGGGGACGGTGAGCATCGGGGCCGACGGCAATATCGGCGGCGCCTCGAGCGCGATCACTTTCACGGGCGGCACCTTGCAGATCACCGGCACGACGTTGACCAACCTCACCGGCCACACACTGAACACGACCACCTTCAATGGCGGCCTGGACATCAATAGTTCGTCCAACATCTTCACGCTGAGCCAGTCTCTTTCCGGCGGCGGCGCGCTGACCAAACTCGGTGGCGGCACGCTGATCCTGAGCGGGACGAACAGCTATTCCGGCGGCACCACGGTGAGTTCCGGCACGCTGCAAGGCAACACGGCGAGCCTGCAAGGCAACATCACCAGCACCAACAGCAGCGTGACGCTGGTCTTCGACCAGGGGACGACGGGCACCTACGCCGGCGCGATTAGCGGGAACGGGACGCTGTCCAAGCAAAACGCGGGCGACCTGACGCTGAGCAGTGCCAACACCTTCAGCGGCACCACCCGCATCGTCGCGGGCACCTTGACGATCGGCACGCCGCTCGCCCTGCAAAGCAGCACCATCGACCTGAACACCGCCGATGCGGGCACGCTGGGCTTCGACTCCCAGACCAGCGCTACGCTGGGCAATCTTACCGGCACGCGGGATTTGTCCCTGCAGAATACCAGCGCCGCCGCCGTGGCGCTGAGCGTGGGTAATAATGGTGGCACCACTACCGCCTATTCGGGCAATCTCACCGGCAGCGGAAGCCTGAACAAAGTGGGCGGCGGGACGCTGACGCTCACCGGCACCAATACCTACAGCGGCGGCACGACCCTGACCAGCGGCACCTTGAGCATCTCCGCGGATGCCAATATCGGCGGGGCGTCGAGTGCGATCACGATGAGTGGCGGCCGACTGCAGATCACCGGCACGACGCTGAACAATTTGAATGGGCACACGCTGAATACCAGCAGCTTCAACGGGACCCTGGATATCAACAATGCCGCCAATACCTTCACCCTGACCCAGGCCGTCGCGGGAAGCTTCCTAATCAAACAGGGTGCCGGCACGATGATCCTGAACAGTACCGCGACTTACTCCAGCTACGTGGAAGTCGACGCGGGCATTTTGCGGTTGAGCGTAAACAACGCGTTGAATGGCAACGGATACATCAACTTCAACGGCGGCACGCTGGATCTAAACAATTTCAATGTTTCGGTGTCCAACCTCAACGGTAGTTCCGGGAGCATTACTCTGGGCGCGGGCACGTTGACCGTGGGGAACGCCACCTATTTCTCCTCGGCTACCTTTTCCGGCGCGATCAGTGGCGCGGGGTCGGTGATCAAGGGAACCAATCCCTACACCCAGGGTTTAAACGGGGCGAACGTTTACACCGGGGCGACGACGATTAACGGCGGCGCGTTGATGGCGGATAGCGGCGTGGGCCTGCCGACGGCCAGCAATCTGGTGCTCAACGGCGGCGTATTGCAAAACTATAGCGCCACGACCTTCACGCGCAGTCTCGGTACGGGCGCAGGCCAGGTGCAGTGGACCGGGAGCGGCGGCTTCTCGGCCCAAGGGAACAACCTGACCGTCCTGCTCAACAATTCCAACGCCACTCCGCTGGTCTGGGCCTCCACAGCCAGCTTCCTCGGCAGCGGACAGGCTTTGAATTTCGCCCAAGGCAACAGCGCCAATCGCCAGGTGGATTTCCAGAACGACCTCGACCTGAACGGGGCGGTGCGCACGATCTATGTCGAGAGCACCAGCACCGGGGCTTCCGCCCGGCTTTCCGGCATCCTTTCCGGCACCGGGGCCAGTGGGGTGAACAAAACGGGGTCTGGATTGTTGATCCTCAGCGGCATCAATACCTATGCTGGCGCCACGACCATTGCCCAAGGCGCCCTGCAGGCCAATTCCGGGGTGGGTCTTTCGGCGAATAGCAACCTGACCTTTTCTGATGCTGTCGGCTACGGCACAGGCGTCCTGCAGAGCGATGGCGTCTCACCCGTCAGCTTCACCCGCAGCATTGGCAGCGGCGCCGGGCAGGTGCAATGGACCAGCGGTGCCTACGGCGGCTTTTCCGCCAATGGCGCCAAAATGACGGTGCTGCTCAACAACAGCAATGCGACGCCGCTGACTTGGGGCAACACCGGTTTCAACCCCAACGTTTTGGTTTTTGGTTCGGTGACGGCCAATGCGCAGGTCGAATTCCAAAACAGCATCAATCTCAACGGCGCCGTCCGCGCTTTCTACGTCAATGCGGGCACCGGGGGCGATTCCGTCCTCCTTTCCGGGGTGCTTTCCGGCACGGGCTCCAGCGGCCTCTACAAAGGGAACAGCGGCTTGCTGATTCTCGGCAATACCAATACCTATTCCGGGCAAACGCAGATCGGCAGCGGCACCCTGCGCGCGGTCCTCAACACGGGGCTGCCGGCGGCCAGTAATCTGTATTTAGTAGGTGGCGTTTACGAGGCGAGTGCCGCCGCCCCGGTCTCGTTCACCCGCAATCTCGGCAGCGGAGCGAGCCAGGTGCTGTGGAACAGTGGCGGCTTTTCCGCCAATGGCGCGAAGCTCACCGTTCTGCTGAACAATTCCAACGCCACGCCGCTGGTCTGGGGTTCCACGGCCAGTTTCGTCTCCGGCAGTATGTCCTTCGGTTCCGCCACGGCCAATGCGCAGACGGAATTGCAAAACAGCATCAATTTGAATGGGTCGACTCGCACCGTCCAGGTCACGGCGGGCACCGGGGGCGACTCGGCCCTCCTTTCCGGCACGCTTTCCGGCAGCGGCGGCTTGAACAAATCCGGCACCGGCTTGTTGATTCTCAGCGGGACGAATACTTACACCGGCCAGACCGTGATCT
The DNA here is from genome assembly GCF_040003245.1 of Chthoniobacter sp. Lineage (NCBI taxonomy): Bacteria > Pseudomonadati > Verrucomicrobiota > Spartobacteria > Chthoniobacterales > Chthoniobacteraceae > Chthoniobacter > Chthoniobacter sp. The sequence goes on along the minus strand of NZ_JBDUCX010000166.1, from coordinate 5,418 downwards.
CCGGCGGGTACTTGCAGGCCGGTATCGGCACCGGCCTGCCCACGGCCAGCAATCTCTTCTTCCAGTCCTACCCCACGGATGCGATTTTTGAATCCCTGGCCGCCTCGCCGGCCAGCTTTACGCGCAGCCTGGGCACCGGGGCGGGGCAGGTCCAATGGAATACCTTCGGGGGCGGCGGTTTTTCGGCCAACGGGGCGAAGCTGACCGTGTTGCTCAACAATTCCAACGCCACGCCGCTGGTCTGGGGCACCGGGAGCTTCGTTGGCAATAGCTACGACCTCGCTTTCGGCTCCCCCACCGCCAACGCCCAGGTGGAATTTCAGAATGACATCAATCTCGGTTTCTCCGGTTACCTCTCGACCGTCTCCGTGACGGCGGGCACGGGCGGCGATTCGGCGCTGCTCTCGGGGAGTCTTTCGAATGGATACCTCCAAAAAACCGGGACGGGGAAATTGATCCTCAGCGGGAACAACACTTACACCGGATATACCCTGCTCTCCGGCGGTACGCTGAGCGTGAGTTCCGCCGCGAATCTGGGAGCGAGCAACAATACTTTCTATTTCAACGGTGGCACCCTGGAAGTGACCGGCACCACTTTGACCAGCATGGATGGACACACCGTCGCCGCCAATTACAACAACAACACCGCGAACAGCATCAATACGGTGGACCCGGCGGAAGTCTTCCGCATCAGCAGTTCGATGAACGGCAGCGGCGTCTCCTTCACCAAACTCGGTGCGGGCACCCTGATCTTCGACGGCAGCAATTCCTACACCGGCGGCACGACGGTGACGACTGGCACCCTGCAAGGCACCACTTCCGGACTCCAGGGAGCCATCGTCAACAATGCCGCGGTGGTCTTCGACCAGACCACCACCGGCAACTACAACGGGGCGATGAGCGGCAGCGGTTCGCTGACCAAGCAAAACACCGGCACGGTGACCCTGACCAATACGAACAGCTACGGCGGGGGCACCGTCCTGAAAGGCGGCACCTTGAGCATCTCGACCGACGCCAATATCGGCGGCGCTGCCAGTGCGATTACTTTCAACGGCGGGATCCTACAGGTTACGGGAACGGCGGTGCCCAACCTCAACGCGCACGTCCTGAATAGTACGACGTTCACCGGCGGATTCGATATCAATAGCGCAGCGCATACGCTGACGCTGAATCAGGCTCTGTCGGGCAGTGGCACGATGAGCAAGCTGGGCGGAGGGAGCCTCGTGCTGGCTGGCGCGAACACCTACTCCGGCACCACCACGGTCAGCGCGGGAACGCTCAAGGCAGGCGTGGTTTCCGTCAGCAATGTCAGCGGCGCTTTTGGCAAGAACTCGGCGGTCACCATGGCGAACGTTTCCTCGGCAATTCTGGACATCGCTGGTTTCGACACTCAGATCGGCTCTCTCACCGGCGGCGGGACGATCGGGGGCAACGTCACGCTCGGGTCGGCGACCCTGTCGGTGGGTGGAAACAACACCAGCCCGGCACCTTATGCAGGCACTATCTCCGGCGCGGGCGGTGCCGTGACCAAGATCGGCAACGGCACGCAAACCTTCTCCGGCGCGAACACCTACACTGGCCCGACCAACGTCGCCGCCGGCACCTTGCAGATCTCGGGCAGCAACACCGGCAGCGCGCACTTCGTCGCCGGCGGCGCGACCCTCCTGCTCGACAACGGCTCACTTTCCCAAGCCGTGACCCTCGCCGCCGGCGGGAACCTCAACCTGGCCGCAGGAAGTTTTGGGGGCTTGCCCGGCGAATACTACAATCTCACAGCGAACCAGGCGAACTACAGTTCGCTCACCACGCTGAACAACCACTTCGCCGGCCAGACCGTCGCCCTGCGCGCGAACAGCTCGCTGGCGGGCGCGAACTTCGACTTCGGCACATCCGGCACTGGCTTCCCTGTGCCCTACAACAGCGGCGCCACTAACTTTGAAGTCCGCTGGACAGGACAATATATGGCCTCCACGAGCGGGACCTTCACTTTCTACACCGCCAGCGACGACGGCAGCATGCTCTTCATCGATGGAGCTCCCGTCGTGACGAACAACTTCTCCCAAGGCGTGACCGAACGTTCAGGGAGCATCAGCCTCACCGCAGGCCTCCACGACATCGTCATCGCTTACAACCAGGGCGCCGGCGGGTATGGCATGTATGCCAGCGTTCTCGCCCCCGGCGGCAGCAAGGTACTCCTCCCCAATAGCTCCCTTTTCTCGACGAAGAGCAATGCCATCGGCTCGCTCACCGGCGCCACCGGCAGCACCGTGACACTCGGGAGTTCCAGCACGCTCAGGACGGGATCGGACAATACTTCGGCGACCTTTGATGGGGTGATCACGGGCGACGCCACAGCCGCCTTCATCAAGGTCGGCTCCGGCACGCAGACGCTCTCCGGCACCAATACCTACACCGGTGCCACGACAGTGAGCCAGGGCACGCTGCTGGTGAGCGGCTCGATCTCCGGGAGCGCAACGACGGTGAGCGGCACGGGCAGCACGCTCGGCGGCACCGGCACCGTGGGCGCGGTGACCGTCAACTCGGGAGCCATCCTGCAAGGCGGCGACGGCACGGCGGCCACCGGGGCGCTGACTTCCGGCGGCAACGTCTCGTTGCTCGACGGCTCGATCATCAAACTCACGCTGGACGCGGGCGGGGCACACTCCAGCCTGGCGCGCACGGGCGGCTCGTGGAGCTTCGACAGCGACCAGGCGTTTACGATCAACTTCCTGTTCCCGGATTCGCTGATTTACAGCAACGTGATCACCGGGCTGAGCGGGGGCGAGAGCGGGCTGGGCACGATCAATACCTGGCACCTGACCAATCCCGGGATTACCGGCACATTCGCCTACGACAACACGAACCATGTGGTGAACCTCACGCTCTCCGCCGTGCCCGAGCCGGGGACGGCGGCGCTGCTGCTGGCGGGGCTGCCGCTGCTCGGCTGGCGGCGGCGGAGGCGGTAGCGTTGTGGGGCGCGTGTCCTCACGCGCCGGGATGGAGCAAGTTCACGGCGCAGGCCCGACGCGTGGGGACACGCGTGCTACACCTGCCAACACGTCGCGCTTAGCGTCGGGGACGACGAGGTGCGCGCTACTCTTGGCGCGCGGAGTTGATCTCTCGAAAGAGCCAGGCACGGGCGTAGGCCCAGTCGCGCTTGGCGGTCGGCGCGGAGATGCCGAGGACCTCGGCGGTTTCGTCGATGGTGAGGCCGACGAAGTAGCGCAGCTTGACCAACTCGGCCTTGCGCGGGTCGTGCGTGGCGAGGGCATCGAGGGCTTCGTGGATGGCGAGGAGTTCGTCGTCCTTCGCGGTGGGCGCGGCGATCTCGATGTCGTGGGCATCCACATGCTCGGCGCCAGCGCCATGCTTCGCGGCCAGTTTGCGGCGGGCGCGATCGATGAGGATGCGGCGCATGGCCTCGGCGGCAGCGCTGAAAAAGTGGGCGCGGTTTTCGAAGGGCTGATGGCCGAGGCAGAGCCACGCTTCGTGGACGAGGGCGGTGGGCTGGAGGGTGTGGCCGGGTTGCTCGCGGGCCATCTTCGCGCGGGCAAGCGAGCGCAGCTCCGCATAGACCTGCGTGAGCAACGCGCCGGCGGCGTCGGGCTCCCCGCGGTGCATGGCATCGAGGAGGAGCGTGAGATCGGCCATGGAGGAATTGGAGAGTGGAGAGTGGAGAGCCGCACGGCCTTGGAATCCGATCGCAGCGCCAGGACACGCCGATTCTCCACACTTCACGCTCGGCGATCAACTTTTCCTGTTCCCCGGTCACGCGGTATTCGAAGGGCCCGACTGATTTTAACCGCAGGGAGCGGCGGTCTGGGCGGGAAGGCGCGCCGGATCGCCGGGGCAGAAGGACTTCACGGCTTCTGGCTCGCCGCTTTCTCCTGCGCTTCCGCCGCGTCGATTTCGGCCAGCGTGGGGGCGCGCCAGCAGCGGAGTGCCTCGTCGTCGTTGCTGGTCAACAGGATCTGACCATCCGGTGAAAAACCCAGATAGGACGGCGCGTAGGTGCATTGGATGGAAGCGACCTCGCGGAACGCGGCCAGATTCCAAAACTTCATGGTGCGGTCGTCACTCCCGCTGACGAACGTCCGCCCGTCCGGCGAAAAAACCCCGATCACCACCCCGGCCTTGTGGCCGGTGAGGACGGCCAGCGGCTTTCCCGTCGCGGTCTCCCAGAGGCGGACGGTGCTGTCCCAACTCGTCGTGGCGATCGTTTTCTGATCGGGGGAAAACCGGATGGCGGTCACCCTGGAGGTGTGCCCCGTCATCGTCCGCACGACGCGACTCGCGGCAATGTCCCAGAGCACCCAGGTATTCTCCCCGCCGATCGCGAGCCACTGCCCGTCTGGCGAAAATTCCAGGCCCCCCCCGGAGAAGGGGCGGTTGACGTCGCCGATGCGACGACCGGTGCGGGTCTCGTAGATTTCGATGAGTTGATGCGCATCCGCCAGCGCAAGGAGGCCTCCATCCTGAGAAGTGGCGGAGAATTTCCAATGGGCCTCCCCGGCATCCAGGACGGTCGTGGAGAGCATGGCTCCCGAGAGGACATCCCAGCGGTGCAATGTTTTGCCGTCCTGACTGAGGGTCAAAAGCGTGGCTGCATCGCTGGAGAAGGCCACGGAATTTCCGGCATGGGGCAGCACCTTTCGCACGTTCCATTCGGCGGTCGCCGGATCCACGATTTGCACGTCCCCGCCCTTCATGCTGACCGCCGCCCAGCGGCTGTCGGGGGAAAACTTCGGATTTCCTACCCGGAGGTAATACTCCAGCGTCCGCCCCGGAACTAATTTCTGGACCGTGGGCGGATTCGGGTCCCAGAGCCGAATCGTCCCATCCTCACAGGCACTGGCCACCCGGGTGCCGTCGGACGAATAGCGCACGGCAGGAATTTCCCCGGTATGTCCGCGCAAGGACTGGACTTGCCGCCGTTCCGAGACATTCCAGATTTCCACTTGCTGAGTCTGCAGCCCGACCGCCAAGGAATGCCCGTCGGGCGAGAAGGACAGGGCTCGGGCGTAATCTCCCGTCGCCTCGCGCAAGATCGCGTGGCTGAAATCGCGGAGATCCCACAAGGTGACTTGACCATTCCGCGTTCCGATCGCGAGCAGGCTGCCATCCGGCGGGAAAGCCATGCCCAGCACCTGCCGAATGTCGGGCAGGACGTTCAGCTTTTTCCCGGATTCCACGTCCCAGAGGGTCACCGCGTGCGTGCCCGATTCATAACGGCCCCAGTTGGCGGTGGCAATCCTCTGGCCATCGGGGGAGAAGACGGCCCGGTCGCCCGAATGCGGGAGGACCCGCAGCTCCTGGCCGGATGTCGTATCCACGAGGTGAACCTCCCCGCCTGCTTGTCCCCACGTGTCCCCCCCCGTGCCGCTTTATAAGCTGGCGCGGCAAGGGAAGGTGGTCGAG
>NZ_JBDUCX010000365.1:0-4436 GCF_040003245.1 Chthoniobacter sp. | reverse complement strand
CCACTTCCCTCTCGAAGTCGTCCCTTCGATCCAGCCAATCGCGAACGATCAGTCCTTTCATCGTCAACCGCTTGGTCGTGATGTTAAAGAGGTTGGAAGGACCGGGTTGCGGCTTCTCGTTGTTGTAACCGGAGATCCCCCCACAGGCGATGATCCGGCCATGCACGCGGAGCGCCGAAAGTGCGGCTTCGAGCGTGCTGCCGCCCACATTATCGAAATAGACATCAATGCCGTCCGGCGCCTCCACGGTCAGTTGCTCGACGATCGGACCGACATTGTAATCGAAGGCGACATCAAACCCGCACTCGTCCCGCAGGAAAAAGACCTTCTCCATTGAACCAGCCGACCCAATGACCCGGCAGCCCCGCAATTTCGCCAGTTGCCCGGCCACATTCCCCACCGCACCCGCAGCTCCCGAGATGTAGATGACGTCGCCAGCCTTGACGTCCACGAGATTTAGCCCCGCCCACGCCGTCATCCCCGTCATGCCGAGAGCGCCAAGGTAAACCGACAGCGGTTGAAACTCGCGGTTCACCGCCTGCAAATCTCGCGGCGAAGCAATGAAGTATTCCCGCCAGCCAAAGTTGGAAGTCACCGCATCGCCCACTTTGAACTCGTCCGCGCGCGACGCAACGACCTCACCAACAGCGCCACCCTCGAGAGGTTGGCCCAACTCGAACGCCGGCACATACGACTTTCCTTCGTTCATCCGCCCGCGCATGTAAGGGTCCACCGACATGAAGAGATTGCGCACCAGCACCTGCAGTTCTTCCAGCGGCGGCAGTTCGATCTGCGCGAGAGTGAAATTGGCCGCGTTTGGAATCCCGCTTGGGCGGGAAACCAACCGGACCTCGCGACTTTTAGTAGTGTGGGTCATAATGAAAGTGTGTTTGTGAGCGCCTTCCGGTCGCCCTTCCCTCCGACCGATACGCAGCGGCAATCCGGGGATTGCCGCTGCGAGGGCCATTTTGCCCGGTGGAATCGGACTGACTTCAACGGAGTCGGGCCTCGCGACGGGGGGTCGCGCGCCTAATCCGTCTCATCGAAGCAGCGAACGAGGTGCTACTCGCCGAACCAGGACCATTCCACAGTGAGTTCGTTGTCCACCGAATACACCCCTGGCGCGGCCCATGCGACCCGCTCGGCTTCTTCACGCTCCGCATGATTTCGCACCTTGCCGGTGAGAGTCACCTTGCTGCCGGAGGTTTCCACTTCGATCTTCTTGGCGTCGAGCAGAGCGCTGCGCTCAAAGGAGTCGCGAATCGCCGTCTCGACCTTTGCGGCCGTCACCTTGGATTTGATCTTGATCAGGTTGGAAACGCCTTTGACGCCGGAGAGGTAGCGCACGGTATTTTCGGCGGCATCCTTCTGATACCACTACTCGACCTGGCCTTCGAGCGTAACCCAGCCATCGGTCACGGTGATCTGCACAGTTTTTCCGGGCAGGTTCCACGAGAGCCACTCGACGTTATTCGCCGCGGCGGCGGCGATGTCGCCGTCGTTGCGTTTCATCGATTCCGGAAACTTCACTTCGATGTCGTTGGCGATGGCCCGGACCCCGCCGACCCGTTTCGCCGTCTTCACGGCATCGTATTTCTCGCCATAGCTCGTGGCGAAGCCGTTGAGAGTCACTGTGCCGTCTTTCACTAGGACGCCAATGTCGGTAATTTTGACGCTCGGTTCATATTTGAGTTCCAAAAGAACGTCGTTTTTGATTTCTGTATCTGATTTATCTGTGGCAGTTGACATGTCTATTTGTGTTGTGGGTTGGTTTTGGTTTACTGGTGATTGTCCAAGGTCTCCGGCTTGGTTTGACTGAGGATGTCCTTCGCGCTGCCGGCGGCTTCCATGGAACCGTGGACGATGAGGAGGAACTTGTCGTTCTTCAGCGCTGTTTCGTACTGCAGGATGCTGTCTTTCGGAATGCCCTGGCTATACAGGCAGGCACCGATCGCGCTCAGACCGCCGCCGACCACTGCACCTTCCAGTGCTCCGACCAGCCAACTGACAAGCGGACCAGCGATGACCAACGGCCCGATTCCCGGAATGAAAAAGAACGCGGACCCGAATACCCAGCCCCAGATTCCTCCCCAAAAGGCTCCCTCTTTTCCCCAGTATTTTACCCGGTCCCCCGTATTGTAGTAGCCGACCACATGTTCGTCCTTGTGGTAGTTTCGGCCCATGATGGAAAGCATCTTCATGTCGAAGCCAGCCTTTTGAAGTTCCTTGATCGCCACTTCGGCGGACGTGTGCGTGGTATAAGTGGCTACGGTGGAATATCTCTTAGTCTTAGTGGGTGCGGGTAGTGTCGTAGTCATTGGTGGTGCTATTTGCGTGGTAGTCAGGAGTCAGTCGTCGAAGTTTTTGGTGTCGTGATAGACGGGTTCGGGGAGGTGATATTCCGCGGCCCCGCTGAGGCTCGCTTTCGTCACGTCCACGAAGACCTTGGATTCCTCGTAGCTAATGCGCTCGACGTGCGTGGGCGACAGGGCGATCTCCTTGCCGGCAAACCAGTGTCCCGTTTCCACCACGAGGTGACGAACTGCCCAACTCCTATCGTCGATCATAAAATCAGTGACGTGGCCGATGGCTCCCTCATGCGTCTGGATGTGATAGTCGGTCACGGCTTTCGTGCTGCGCAAATGAGGGTCGTTGCCGTTTTCGGAGTGGCCGTCCCGGCTTTGTTCCATGATCGGCACGAGATGCGGTGGCGGGACCATGGGAAATCCGGTCGCACCCCACATGCCGTCTCCATTCCAATAGGACGGCCATCCATAGTAGCGGAAATACTCCTCTTCGTATTGCCGTGAGACGGGCTTGTGCGACTCAATCACCGGGCTGTCCTCGATCTGTTGCCGAGTCAGATTCACCAGCAGGCTTTCGCCATCCTGATAGAAGTTTCCGAACGCATGGGGAGAGAGCAGCACCAAACGTCCCGGCAGCCACGAGCCCGTGTCCACGACCACATAGCGGATCGCCCAGCGCTGGTCATCAAAGTAGAAGTCTTTCACCTGTCCAATCTCGCCCTGTGCGGTGCCGAGTGAGTCTCCGTAGAGTTGTTTGGTGCTGCGTAACATGGGATGATGGTTGGCGTTAATTTCGCCCTCGCTGGAATCGAGGAAGGTGCGGGAGTTGACGCGTGAGTTTCGGCTGGAATTCAATGTCCGGGTGCGCCGCGGGTCGGGCCAATACCTCTTCGGAGAGCACCTGATAGCCTTGAGCTATTCGCGCCCAAACTCCGCCCTGATGCTCTGTAAAGGTCCCGCCTTTCGCGTTGCCGTAGGCCCGGAACAGATCGCCCGTCTAGGCGCTTTTAAGATCTGGCCTGGTTGATCGCCAGAACCCCCACTGTGAAAGCTCATGCGTTCACGGCGTCCACGCTTTGCATCGCCACTTCGGCGACGATCTCAAACGACCGCAGCCGGGCCGCGTGATCGAAAATCTGTCCTGTCACCATAAGCTCATCGACGCCCGTCTTCTCGATGAACGCGGCGAGCCGACGCTGCACCTTTTCGGGCGAACCGACGATCGATTCGCGCTGCGCATGGTCGAAGCCGCGCCGTTCCAACTCCGACCAGAGGCCCTCGGTAGAAGGGAGCGGTGGATTGAGTGGGCCGGAAATACCACGGCGCCGGTTGATCCAATACTGCTGGAGCGAGGTGAAGAGGCGCGCGGCGTCGCAGTCAGTGTCGGCCGCAAAGACGCTGATCCCCGCCATCGCATAAGGGCGCCGCAGCGCTTCCGACGGTCGGAATTCGCCCCGATACAGAGCGAGTGCCGCCAGTAAATCGTCCGGCGCAAAGTGGCTGGCAAAGGCATACGGCAACCCCAGCGCCGCCGCGAGTTGCGCGCTGTAAAGGCTCGAACCGAGCAGCCAGATCGGGACATTCAGCCCCGCGCCCGGCACGGCGCGCACCGCTTGATCGGGAGTGGCGGTGCGAAAGTATGCCTGTAGTTCCATCACATCCCGAGGGAACTGATCGAGGCTGTCTCCGCGTCCCCGGCGCAGCGTCTGCATCGTTAGCTCATCGGTGCCCGGTGCGCGTCCCAGCCCGAGATCGATGCGCCCCGAATAGAGCGACTCCAGCGTCCCGAATTGTTCGGCGATGATCAGCGGCGCGTGATTGGGCAGCATTACACCGCCGGCGCCGACGCGGATCGTTGACGTGCCGCCTGCCACATAGCCGATCACCACCGCCGTCGCCGCGCTCGCGATGCCGGGCATGTTGTGATGTTCCGCCAGCCAATAGCGTTGGTATCCCCACCTTTCCGCATGACGCGCGAGGTCGAGGGAATTCCGAAATGCCTGGGCGGGAGTGCTGCCTTTCAGGATCGGCGAAAGGTCCAAAACGGAGATGGGAATGTTTTGTTTCAATGGAGTGCAAGCCTCGTCTCCTCTGGTCAACCGTTCCGATAGAAGCGCACCTCGGCGCGCA
>NZ_JBDUCX010000012.1:0-43867 GCF_040003245.1 Chthoniobacter sp. | reverse complement strand
GCGGAGATCGAAAACCAGACCGTCTTCGGCGGAGTCGATCTTTCCATCGTCTGGCGTTTCATCACCGTCACCACCGTCGGCCAGCTCAATTTGACGCGCGGCCTCCTGCTGCTACTCGCGGCGGCCGCGGTGCGTTTTCTGCCCGGCCTGTGGAAATGGAGTATCACCGGCTTGCTCACTTTCGGCGCACTGGTCGCCACCGCCTTTGTCAGCCACGCCGCCGCGCAACCCGACGGACGCGCCGTCTTCATCGCCTGCCAGATCGCGCATCTCGCTGCCGTCACCGGGTGGATGGGAGTGCTGCTGCACCTCTTTGTCGCGCGACGCCATTTGCTCACGCCGGACGCCGCGCCGCTGCTGGCGGAAATCGTCCGCCGCTTCTCTCCTTTCGCCATCGCCGCGACCTCCCTCCTCGCACTCACCGGCGTCCTGACCGCCTGCCGTTTCCTGCAATCGACCGGCGCCCTCTTCACCTCCGCCTACGGCCTCACGCTCCTGGTGAAGCTGACTCTGCTCGCTCCCGCCCTGTCCGCGGGGTTCATTAACTACCGCATCATCCGTCCGGCGTTGCTCGGCGCGGCCGGCGATGTGCTCCCGATCTTGCGGCGCTTCCGGTGCACGCTGGAATTGGAAGTCACCGCCGGTGTCCTCGTCATCACCGTCGCCGGCATCCTCGGTTCGGTGTCGCCGCCCGGCGCCGATGGCGAGCTCTGCCTCGCAAAACATCAGACGCAAGCCCTGCTCACCCCGCACTGGCCGACCAGCCATGTCGACGACTGGATGGCGCCTGATGACCCTCGCGGTCCCACGCTCGACGACCTCCACTATTCGGAATTCACCCATAACTGGTCCGGCGTCATCGTCACCTTGCTCGGCATCGGCTGGATGGTCCAGGCTTCCGGCGGACGGTTCAGCCTCTGGGCCGGCCGCATCAATCCCTTCCTGCTTCTGCCCTTCGGCGGGTTCATCGCCGTGCTGGCCAATCCCGAACTCTGGCTGCTGCACTACGTCAGCCCATGGGAAGCCATCACCAATCCGCAAATCCTCGAGCACCAGATCGGCGCCGCGCTCGTCTTCGTACTCGCCTGGCTGAGCTGGCGCGACCTGCGCAAGCCCGCCGCCCTGCGGCCGCTCGGCTACCCGCTGCCCGTCATCATGATCGTCGGCAGCCTTCTCCTGCTCGGCCACGCGCACTCCACCCCCGCCGTGTCCGACGAACTGACCAATCTCATCAACGTCCAGCACGCCGTCCTCGGTGCCTGCGGACTGTTCGCCGGCACGGTGCGCTGGTGCGTCCTGCGCGACTTGATCCGCGGCCGCTGGGCCAACCTGCTCTGGCCGGCATGGATCATCGCGCTCGGGCTTTTCATGGCATTCGTCTACCGAGAGGCGGTCTGAAGACAAATAAAGCTTGACTTTTATCTCAGGGCGTGCTAGCCTGTTCGTCTCAATATAGGGAGAGGTATGGCCGCTGGGGTTCCGGAGGGTTTGAGCGGCAGGGGAATGGAAGCTCTCAGTTCACGTATGCATCATGACATTTCATCAGTTAAAACGGCTCGTCGCTCCGGCGGCGGCCGCAAGCCTGCCGCTGGCGTTTGGACTCCAGTGTAATCCAGCTCAATCGTGCCTGATCGTGCTTAATCGTGCCTCAAAAATGATTCCCCGGGCAAACGGTGGCCTTCCAAAAGCCAATCAAGGCGGATCAAGGCCAATCAAGGTAAATCAAGCCTTTGAAATTTTCTCCCCGCCCCTCCTCCCCGCAGCTCCCAAACCCCTGATGCCACGCAGATTTACGCACTCCCGTATTACGGAATCCCGTAACTAGGCTCAGAGGATTCTCAAGGTAGTCTAGCCGCCGTTTCCCGCACCAAACTTGAACATGAATTCCGGCCGTATTTGCCGCTCCCTTTCCACCCTGTTTCTTTCCACCGCCCTGGCCGTCTCGGCCTCGGCGGCTTCCGCGCCCAAGATGGCCGAAAAAGAAGATCCCAACGCCCCGGTCAGCTATTTCAAGAAGATCCGCCCGATCCTCCAGGCCCAATGCCAGGGCTGCCATCAGCCGGCCAAGTCCAAGGGCGGCTATGTAATGACCGATTTCGCCAAGCTGCTCGCCGGCGGCGAGGAGTGCACCAAGGACAAAAAGCAGGCCGTCGTCGCCAAGGATCCGGCCAAGTCGTTTCTCATCGAGCAGATCACCCCCGACGGTGGCAAAGCCGAGATGCCGCCCAAGAAAGCGCCGCTGCCCGATACGGATATCCAGCTCATCCGCCGCTGGATCAGTGAAGGCGCCATCGACGACACGCCGCCCAATGCCCGCCAGCGTTTCGATCTCGACCATCCTCCGATCTATCAGCGCCCGCCCGTCATCACCTCGCTCGCCTTTTCGCCCGATGGCACTCTGCTCGCCGTCGCGGGCTTCCACGAAGTGCTCCTGTGGAAAGCCGACGGCTCGGAACTTGTCGCCCGCCTCATCGGCCTCAGCGAACGCATCCAGAGTGTGCGCTTCTCACCCGATGGCAAGCGCCTGGCCGCCGTCGGCGGGCGCCCGGCGCAGATGGGCGAAGTGCAGATCTGGGACGTCGAAAAACGCAAGCTCACGCTCAGCGCGGCCATCGGCTTCGACACCGTCTACGGTGTGAGCTGGTCGCCGGACGGCAAGGTGGTGGCCTTCGGCTGCCCGGACAACTCGATGCGCGCCATCAACGCGGAAACCGGCAAGCAAGTGCTCCAGGCCAACTCCCACAGCGACTGGGTGCTCGGCACCGTATTCACCCACAAGGGCGACCAGCTCGTGAGCGTGGGCCGCGACATGAGCGCCAAGCTGACCGAAGTTGAATCCCAGCGCTTCATCGACAATATCTCGTCCATTACTCCCGGCGCCTTGCGCGGCGGCTTGCAAAGCGTGGCGCGGCATCCCGAGCGCGATGAATTTCTCGTCGGCGGCGCGGATGGCGTGCCGCAAGCCTATCGCCTGGTCCGCAAGGTGCAGCGTCGCATCGGCGATAATGCGCTTTGCATTCGCAAATGGCCCGCCATGGAAGGCCGCATCTACGCCGTGCAGTTTGCGCCGGATGGCAAGTCCTTCGCCGCCACCAGCTCGCTCGACGGCACCGGCACGGTGAATTTCTACAACTACGATTTCGACACCGAGATGCCCGCCGACATCCTCGCCATCGAGAACAAGGCGGGCCGCACCGAGGAGGAGAAGAAGAAGGAGGAGGATCACTTCACCAGCAATGTGAAGCTGCTCGCCAGCGTGCCCTTCAACGCCGGCGTCTACGCCCTCTCCTACCAGCCCGACGGCAAGGCCGTGGCCGTGGCCGGTGAAGATGGCAAGGTGCGCATGATCAGTGCGGCGGACGCCAAGGTTCTCAAGGAATTTGTGCCCGTGCCGATCGGCGCCGGGCCGCTCACCACTCAAACCGTCAAGCTCGACTCGAAGTAATTTTTCCCAAATCCATGAAATCCGTTGTTCGTTTCGCCTCCCTTTTCGCTCTCGGCGCCGCCTCCGTCTGGGCCAATGCGCTGACCCCTGAAATGGCCAAGACGCCCGCGCCGGAGGCTCTGCCCCCCGGTGCGCAAGTGACTGCCCTCGAGGTGCAGCCCACAAAGATCGCGCTCAGCGGCAAGTACGAAGCGACGCAACTCGTCGTCACCGCCCGTCTCGCCAGCGGCGATATGGTCGATGTCACGCGTCTCGCCAAGCTCGCTCTCGATGGCGGCGTAGCCGAAGTCACGTCCACTGGCCAGGTCAAGCCACTGCACAATGGCACCGGCGCCCTGCGCGCGGAAATCGGCGGCAAGAGCATTTCCGCACCGGTCCTCGTCGCCGATATCGTCGACAACCAAACCGTGGATTTCATTCGCGACGTGAATCCCGTGATGACCAAGCTCGGTTGCAACGCCGGCACCTGCCACGGCGCGAAGGAAGGCAAGTACGGCTTCAAGCTCTCATTGCGTGGCTACGATCCGATCTTCGACGTCCGCGCGCTCAAGGACGATCTCGCCGGTCGCCGCCTCAATACGGCTTCTCCGGAAGACTCGCTCATGCTCCTCAAGGCCACCGCCGGCGTGCCGCACGAAGGCGGCCAGCGGACCAAGCTCGGCGACAAGTATTACGAAATCCTCCGCTCGTGGATCGCCGATGGCGCCAAGCTCGACCTGAAAGCACCGCGCGTCACAAAGATCGAGGTTTTCCCGCACGATCCCGTCGTCCAGGTGGTCGGTTCGCGCCAGCAGGTGCGCATCGTCGCCACTTTCAGCGACGGCAAGATGCGCGACGTCACTGCCGAGGCCTTCGTCGAGAGTGGCAATAGCGACGTGGCCAAGACCGATGGCGGCGGGCTCATCGATACCCTGCGCCGCGGCGAGGCGCCATTGCTCGCCCGTTACGAGGGCAATTACGCCGCCACCACGCTTACCGTCATGGGCGACCGCACTGGTTTTGCCTGGCAGCAACCCGAGACCTGGAGCCGCATCGACGAACTCGTGGCCGCAAAGTGGGAGCGAATGAAGATCCAGCCTTCGGACCTGTGCAGCGATGCGGATTTCCTGCGCCGCGTTTATCTCGATCTGACCGGCCTGCCGCCGAGCGCCGAGGAGATGCGCGCCTTTGTCGCCGAGACCAGCCCGGCCCGCGAGAAGCGCAATGCGGTGATCGACAAGCTCATCGGCTCGCCGGCCTTCATCGAGCACTGGACGAACAAGTGGGCGGACATGCTGCAGGTGAATTCGAAATTCCTCGGCGGCGAAGGAGCGAAAAACTTCCGCATCTGGATTCGCGAGCAGGTCGCGAACAACAAACCGTACGACCAATTCGCCCGCGAGATCCTCACCGCCACAGGCTCGACCAAGGACAACCCCGCCGCCAATTACTGGAAGATCCTGCGCGAGCCGTCGGAAGCGATGGAAAACACCACGCACCTCTTCCTCGCTACGCGCTTCAACTGCAACAAGTGCCACGACCATCCGTTCGAGCGCTGGACGCAGGACCAATACTACCGCCTCGGCGCTTACTTCACGCAGGTGCAACTCACCGGCGATCCTGCCAGTGGCAAAGCGGTCATCGCCGGCACCGCGGTGGAAAAAGCCCGCCCGCTTTACGAGATTGTGAAGGACACGACCGTGGGGGACATGATTCACCTGCGCACCAACAAGGTCGCCCCGCCCACCTTCCCCTTCGAGACGAAGATCGAGACGCCGGTGGCGGAAAAGGCTCCCCGCCGCGAGCAACTCGCCGCCTGGATGACCAGCCCGGACAATCGCTACTTCGCCGCCAGCTACGTAAACCGCCTCTGGGGTTACCTCACCGGTGTCGGCGTGATCGAGCCGCTCGACGATATCCGCGCCGGCAATCCGCCGACCAATCCGGAGCTGCTCGACTATCTCAAGACCGAGTTCATCAATCACGGCTTCGACGTGCGCCATGTGCTGCGCCTCATCTGCCAGTCGCGCACTTATCAGCTCGGCGTCTCCACCAACAAGTGGAACGAAGACGACAAGATCAACTACTCCCACGCCACCGCACGCCGCTTGCCCGCGGAAGTGCTCTATGACGCGGTGCTCAAGGTCACCGGCGCAACCACCCATCTCCCCGGCGGCGTGGGCGCGCAGCAACTCCCCGATTCGGCGCTCGATCTACCCAGCGGCTTCCTCGCCAATCTCGGCCGGCCCGCTCGCGAGAGCGCCTGCGAATGCGAGCGTTCCAGTGACCTCCGGCTCGGCAGCGTCATGGCGCTGCTCGGGGGCCCGGCGGTCGCCGACGCCATCGGCGATAACAAGAACGCCCTTGCCAAGCTGGTCTCCACGCAGACCGACGATGCCAAACTGGTCGACGAAGTTTTCGCCCGCGTGCTGAACCGGCCCGCGACCGCGGAGGAAATCAAGAAGACCCTCGCCGCCTGGGCGACGATCACTCCCGAAAACACCACGCTCGTCGCCGAGTGGCAGGCCAAGGAAAAAGAGCAGGCCCCGATCATCGCGAAGATGGAAGCCGACCGCGTCGCCGCCATCGACGCCGCCAGGAAAGAGCTCGCGCGTTACGAAACGGAAATCGCTCCGAAGGTCGCTGCCGCGGAAAAGAAGCGGCAGGCCGATATCGTCGCCGCGGATGCCGCCGCGAAGGATTACGAGAAAACCAAGCTCGCGGCTGCCCAGGCGAAGTTCGAGGAGACGGTGCCGATCGCGCGCACCTACACCGGCTGGCAGCTTCTCGACCCCACGGACTTGAAGGCCACCAACAACATCACGCTCACCAAGCAGGCCGATGGCTCCATCAAGGCCGGCCCGCAGACCGCGCAGAATGCCGACTACGTCGTGACGGTGGACACCAAGCTCGCCGCCATCACCGGCGTGCTGCTGGAAGTGCTGCCCAGCGCCGATGAGCCGGGCTTCGGCCCTGGCCGCGCCGGGGGCAATTTCGTCCTCACCGAGTTGGTGGTGAAGGCCGCCGAATACCGCGCCAATCCGGTGAACGAAGTGGACTTCGCCAGCGCCATAGCGGACCACAGCCAGGAGAAGTTCGACATCAAGGGCGCCATCGACGGCAAGAAGGGCGACGCCAACAATGGCTGGGCCATCGCGCCGCAAGTGGGCGTACCGCACTATGCTGCGTTCACCTTCAAGAAGCCGCTCGGCGATGACAAAGGCTCGCGCCTGCGCTTCGAGATGAACATGCCACGCGCCGGCATGTTCACCATCGCGCACTTCCGCCTCTGGGCCACCACGTCAAAACAGCCACTCACCATCGGCCTGCCGCTGGCGGTCGTCGACGCACTGAAGAAGCCCGTCCCGACGCGCACGAAGGAAGACCAAATGGCGCTGACCAACTACTGGAAGGAAGCCGATCCCGACTTCCGCAAGCTCACCCTCACGCTGGGCAAGAACCAGATGCCGCTGGCCATCGACCCGGGCGTGCTCGAGCGCCGCGCTGTGCTCGCGAAAAATGAGGAGCCGATCAAGCTCGATCCCAAGCTCGTGCAGCTCCGCCAGGATTCCACGCAAAGCAACACCCAGAACGCGAACAAGCGCCTCACCGGCGCGCAGGATCTCGCTTGGGCGCTCATCAACAGCTCCTCTTTCCTCTTCAACCACTAACCCACCCAGACCACACCAAAACTATGCTGCGTATCCCTGGACAACCCGGTCGCGATCTCTGCGACACTCATCTCGGCGTCACCCGCCGCGATCTCATCCGTATCGGCGGCTCCGCCATTCTCGGCTGCACGCTCGGCTCCCTGCTGAGCTTGAAGGCCCGGGCAGCAGCGGCGCCTCTCACCGACGCGGTCGGCAAGGGCGGCCCCGGCTGGGGCAAGGCCAAGAGCGTCGTCATGGTCTACCTGCAAGGTGGACCGAGCCATCTCGACATGTGGGACCCGAAGGAAAACGTGCCGGATAAAATCCGCAGCCCCTTCACCAATATCAAGACGCAGATTCCCGGCATCAATTTCACCGAGATCCTGCCCAAGCTCGCGAAGATCAACGACAAGTTCACGATGATCCGCTCGATGAGCTACACGCCCAACGGGCTCTTCAATCACACCGCCGCGATCTATCAGATCATGACCGGCTACACGACGGACAAGGTCTCGCCCTCTGGCCAGCTCGAGCCACCCAGCCCGAAAGATTATCCGAATTTCGGCTCCAATATCATCCGCCTCAAACCGCCGGAGGTGCCGATGCTGCCCTTCGTGGTGCTGCCCCGGCCGTTGCAGGAATCGAACGTCGTCGGCAAAGGTGGCAATGCCGGCTTCCTCGGCAAGAACTACGATCCTTACACGCTTTTCCCCGATGGCGACGATCTCGATATGACGAAGATGAACCGCATCAAGGTCGACGACCTGAACCTGCGGCCCGACGTCTACGCCCAGCGCCTGAAACGCCGGGCCTCCCTGCGCCAATCGATCGAGGACACCATGCCCGACATCGACAAGGCCGTGGAGAATTATCACCTCGATGAATACTACGGCAAAGCGCTCGACCTCATCACCAGTGGCAAGGCACGCGACGCTTTCGCCATCGATCGTGAAGACGAGAAGACCCGCGCCAGCTATGGCCTGAACACCTTCGGCCAGTCGCTGCTCCTCGCCCGCCGTCTCGTGGAAGCCGGCACCCGTGTCGTCGAAGTCATCTGGCCCAAGGTCGCCAATTCCGACAACCATTCGTGGGACATGCACGTTGGCCTGAGCAGCCGCTTGAAGAACCAGGCCGGACCGATGTTCGACCAGGCCTTCAGCGCCTTCATCGAGGACCTCGATCAGCGCGGTCTGCTCGACGAAACGCTCATCGTCACCCTCGGCGAATTCGGGCGCAGCCCGGAGAAAGGCCTCAGCACCAGCGGCAACGTCAATAGCGCCGATGGCCGCGACCACTGGCCCTACTGCTACACCGCGTGCCTCGCTGGTGCCGGCGTCAAGCGTGGCTACGTCCACGGCGAATCCGACGCCACCGGCTCCAGTCCGAAGTCCGACCCCGTGCATCCCACCGAACTGCTGGCCACCATCTACCACGCCTTCGGCATCGACTCCGACACCATCGTCTACAACCATCTCAACCAACCGCGCGAGCTGGTCAAAGCGAAGCCGAACACCGCGTTCTTCGCCTAAGAGGCTATACTCAGATCATAGCAACCTCGCCTTGGAATCTCCGCGGCGAGGTTGTTTGCTTTAGTGGTTCCAAATCAAGACCCACCGGCCGTATGCGCCCGGTGTATTCTCGACTTTGGCGGGCGATCCGGCTATAATGACCCCATGCCGTTAAGCGACGAAATGATCGACCGCCTGCTCGCTTCGCTAACGGCGGAATGGGACGTCAACAATCAGGATGTCGACCTTACCCGGCGTCTGGCCAGTGCGTGGGAGGATCGCTTTGGCCAGAAGCGCGACGAAGAAAGTCTGGACGGCGCGTATTACTACTATCACCACCTCAACAAGCTGCTTGCCGAAAGCGACTCTCTGGTGGCTCGCAAAGTAATTATCTTGCAGAAGCAAAAAATCGAGCTGCGCATCAAATCCATCGAAGACTGGCTCGCACAAGGCGGCGCTTTACACGCAGAGGCGCAAGCCTATCGAACGGAATTGCAGGAACTTAAAATGGAATTGGCCGTTCTGTTCTCCAAACCGATGCCTCCTGGCCCTCCCGCCAAACTCTTCCTGGATCTCTCCGCGGACAGAGACTCGCCGCCCTCGTCCGGTTCGGCGAGTTTCAGCGCAAACTGATCGCGGGATCGACTATTTGGCTGCTGTCGCTGAGACGAGCTTCGCCTTCGTCTCTTCCCAGTTCTTATTCGGCGTCGCTTCCCACACGCGGAGGTTTTTGAAAGACGCGGTCTGACCTGAAATCGTGAAGCCAAAGTTGTCTTTCTCTTGCGCGATCACTTCGTGCGCACCGAAACCGACTTTGTCTCCATCCAGACTGGCCAGCATCTCCTTGCCGAGAAGTTCGATCACCAGCGTGTGCCACTCACCCGCGCTGACCGGCGTCGTAATATTCTGAAACACCACCGCCTTGTCCGGCCCATCGTGGTCATGATCGTCTTTCTGCACGGTGAAGCCATTCGGGCGGATCAGCACCCGGCAGAGATGCCCCTTCGCATCGTTGATACTGAAGGTCGTCGTTTTCGCACCGTCGAGTTTGAAGGAATACTGGAAGACGACGTCCTGAAATTTGAACTGGCGGCGAACCACGCCGGGATGGTTGTCCGCCGGCACTTCCTCCGCATGCCACGCTCCGTCCACCACCTCCCACTTCCCTTTCGCCACGTGCCATTCCTTGGCCGGCGCCGCATTGAGATCATCGCTCAAGAGCAATTTACCCCGCTCCGCGAGCAGGGTCTTCGGCTCGGCAGAAGCATCGGCCGCCCAAGCGGAGATGCCGAAGGAACCAGCGGCCAGCGCGACGCAAAGATGCAAACAGAAACGACGGGAGAAGGAGGAGGGCAACATAGGTTTGTTATGAGTTGCGATGAAACGCTGACCACTCCGAAAAGTTGCAGATCTGTTTCCTACTGTTCCGCCGGCGCTTTCTTCTTCGCCACCTCATTCGGATGTGCGGGATCGTAGTCCGGATTCGGCGTCGGCATTTGCGCGCCCATTGCTTCCCGCCAGGCATGCAGCGTAGCTTTCATTTCCGCCGCCTTGGCGGGCTGGCTCGTGGCGAGATCGAGCTTCTCCTCCGGATCGTCGCTCAAGTGAAACAGCTCCACGTGATTGTCTTCGAAGAATTCGACGAGGCGCCAGTTGTCCTCCAGCACCGCGCTGTATGGCGTCGCACCACCGGGATGATAGTGCGGATAATGCCAGAAGAGCGGTCGCGGCGGAATCGCACCGCCCCGCAGCACCGGCGCGAGACTCACTCCCCGCTGCTGGTCGAGTGGCTTTGCGCCGGCCAGATCCAGCATGGTTGCCGTCCAATCCAGCGAGATCAACGGCGTGGCATTGACGGTTCCGGCCTGGGTGACTCCCGGCACGAGCGCAATCGCCGGTACCCGCACCCCGCCTTCATAAGCCGAACCTTTGCCCGCGCGCAGCCCGAGATTCGATGTCACCTGGTTGAGGATCAGCCCGCCGTTGTCCGAGGTGAAGATCACGATCGTCCGGTCGGAAAGCTTGAACTCATCGAGCTTCGCGCGCAAATGCCCCACGCTGTCATCCACGCTTTCCACCAGCGCGGCGTAAGTGGCGTTGTGCTGCGGATCATTCGCCGACGCACGATCCTTGTATTTCGCAATCACTTCCGGCTTCCCCATCAGCGGCGTGTGCACAGCGTAATGCGCGAAGTAGAGGAAGAAGGGATGGTCCTTGTTTTGCTCGATGAATTTCTCGGCTTCGACAGTCAACCGGTCGGTCAGGAATTCGCCCGGCGGGCCATCGGCAAGATTAGGATTCTTGTAGGGCGAGAAATAGGTGCCTGGCTGACCCTTGCCGTTATCCGCAATGGCCACGTCGAATCCATATTTCTCCGGTCCGTCTTCGCCGAGATGCCACTTGCCAATCGCCGCGGTTGTATATCCCGCCGCGTGCATCGCCTGCGGCAGCGTCCGTACATCGTGCGTCAATTGCTTCGACCAATCCGGGATGCGCAGCTTCGCCTTTGGCCGGTTATGGCCGGCGATCCAGTCAGTAAGATGCAGTTCCGCCGGGTAGCGGCCCGAGATGATCGAGGCGCGTGTGGGAGAGCAGACGGTGCACGCCGAATAGGCATGGGTGAATTTCATCCCATCGTGCGCCAGCCTATCGATATTTGGGGTCTGATAATATGGGCTGCCGAAACAGGTGAGATCCGTCGCCCCAAGGTCATCGACGAGGATGAATATGATGTTTGGCTTGCCCGGCACCGCATCCGCCGCGCTGCCAGTAGCCGTCAGCGCCGCAATGCTAATGAGCCCAATCGCTCTCATGAAAAAAGAAGATAGATGCATAACGAAATCAGTCCCCCGCGTCGGTAAAGGGTGGGCGTTCGAAGGTCAGACCGTCGCCGGTTACACGCGGGTCAGCGGCGTCCTTGAGCTTTTTCATCAGGTCCGCCGCCAGCTTTTCCTTCGTGGCGGTATAAGCTGGGTCGGCGGCGACGTTCTGCGTTTGATCCGGATCCTTGCGCAGGTCGTACAATTCCTCCGCCGGCCGTTTGCCAAAGGCGTGGTCGAAGTGCCATTTCCACTGCGGGTCGTCGCGATGCATGATCAGCCAGGCCTTCGTCGGGCTCGCATCCATGTCGGGATACGCCGCGTGCGTGTTCGTCTCCAATTCCTCCACCGGCGGAAAGCCGCCCGCGCCCGCGGAATACGGCGCGCCCATGGGCCAGCGGTCTGGCGCGAAATTGCGGATGTAGAGATACTCCAGCGTGCGCAGACAACGCATCGGATATGGCAGATTATCCTCCCTCGCGGTGGCCACGTGTCGCTCGCGGCCGCTCAGCACCCACGTGCGCTCGGGATCGATCTGCCCGCTCTTGTCCGACTGCAACAACGGTTTCAAGCTGCGCCCATACAGGTCCGCGGGCGGCGTCACTCCACCCACTTCCATGAAGGTCGGCGCGAGATCCGGCAGGCGCACGAAATCGTCCACCACCCGCCCACCCTTGCCGCCCGGCACCCGTGCGACCAACGCCACGCCGAGCCCGAAATCGTAGAGATTGCACTTGGCCCCCGGCATGCCGCCCATCCCGTGATCACCGCTGATCACGATGAGCGTGTGATCCAGTGCACCGGCCTCTTCGACCATTTTCACTAGCACGCCCACGTAGGCATCCACGGCCTGCGCCTCGCCCAGATTGTCGGCCACGTCCTGCCGCACTTCCGGCACATCCGGGAGAAGCTTCGGCATCTTGCCTTTCACCGCCTCCGGATCGATGCCCCAGAGTTGCTTGCCCGAGCCCTTCACCCATGGGCGATGCGTGTTCGTCGGGCCAAAGAAATACAGCCACGGCTGACCCTGCTTTTGGTCGGCGAGAAACGCCTTAAAGTTGCCGCGCACCTGGTCGAGAATCTTCTCCCGCGCGGCGTCCACCGTTGCCCCGTCGGCCACCATCTTGGTCACGTTGCTGGAAAACTTATTCGGCAGGCGGCCGGATTTTTCGTAGGCGTACTGCTGTCCGCCGATCGGCGCATCCGCCGGCTTCCCAGGGCTCCACACCTTGTAGCTCTTCCCAATCTGATAGCCGGAATCGCGCAGCAGCAGCGGGAATGACGGGATCGCACTGTCCCAGACGGCACCATTGAGGATCGCCCCACGGCCGCAGTTGAAAAAGTATCTCCCGGAAAGCAACGAACTGCGGCACGGCGTGCAACTGGGCGCATTGACGAACGCGTTCTTGAAGAGGACGCCTTCGTGGGCCATCCGATCAATATTCGGCGTCTTGACCACGTCGTTCAGCGTCGGGCGGCCATCGAGTCCCTTATAGCAGCTCGCATAGCGCCCCCAATCGTCGGCAAAGATGAACAGGATATTCCAGCGCTCGGCGGCGGCAAACGCGTGGCCGGCAAAGAACAAGGCGAAACCAACGAGGAGCAAACGTTTCATGGGGGATGGTAGGACAACGACGATGTAGCAGTCAGCTTAGGGGGGTTGAACCGCAGAGTTCGAGAAATGGCGCACACTAATTTCCATCTGCCTGCACTTTTCCGCGCCGGCTTCTTCCCCTGCACGCGTCCGCATGCTAGCTGTCGCCATGGCCCAGACATCCGAAAGTTCCCCTTCCCTCACGAGTTCGCTCTCCCGCCGCACGTTCCTCGGCCGGACTGCCGCCGCGCTGGGCCTCACTGCGCTCGGCTCGCCGCTGCGCGCACAAGGCAAGGCCGTCGCCACCTTCGGCCTCGGCTACACTTTATACGGCATGAAATCGCTGACGCTCGACGACGCACTCAAGACGTGCGCCGAGATCGGCTATGACGGGGTCGAGTTGTGTCTCCTCGATGGTTATCCGACCACGCCGGCGCAATTCGGAGCAGCCGAGCGCACAAAGCTTCGCGAATCCCTCGCTTCGCTCAAACTGCGCGTCTCCGGCTTGATGGAAAACTTCAGCGCAATCGCGGACGACACCCAGCAGGCGAAGATCCTCGAGCGGATCAAGGCAGCCGGACAACTCGCGCACGATCTCGCCCCGGACTCTCTGCCACCGCTCGAGACCGTGCTCGGCGGTAAACCCGCCGAGTGGGACCAAGTAAAGGATCGCATGGTCGAAAACCTGCGCGCCTGGGCCAAAACCGCGGAGGAGGCGAAGATCATCCTGGCAATCAAGGCGCACGTGATGAACGCCGTCCAAACCCCGGAGCGCCTGCTGTGGCTGTGGCACGCGGTCAATCACCCCTCCCTCCAACTCGCCTACGACTACAGCCATTTCCAAGTGCAGAACCTGACACTCGATGAAACCCTCGCCGCGATCCTGCCGCACACGAGCTTCATCCACGTGAAAGACGCCAGCGGCACACCGGAGAAAGTGAAGTTCCAGCTACCCGGCGAAGGCACCATCGACTACGGCGCATACTTCAAGAAGCTACAGTCATTCGGCTACCGCGGCGATGTCGTCGTCGAGGTCAGCGCCATGCTCTTCAAACAGCCGGAGTATGATCCCAAGGAAGCGGCCCGCAAATCGTACGCCGGCTTGATGGCGGGTCTCGAGAAGGCCGGTCTCACCCGCAAGCGTTAAGCCGCGCGCCAGTTCAACCGGCTCACCTTTCCATGCGCCGGATGTGCCGTGTCGTGCGCGTGCACTTCCAGCGACATACCGTCCGGACGGAGGTTGCAATCCACCCAACCAGTGACTTCCGCCTTGTTGAAGGGATACCCGATCGCCGGCAGATTCACGAGGAGCAGGCCGTCCTGCTCAGTGAGCCGCCACGTGTGGGTATGACCGAAGATCAACGCCTTCACGTGGCGGCGGGGCTGCAGAATTTCCATCAACTCCGCCGTATCGAGCAGCCCGGTCTTTTTCCCTTCGATGAATACCGGGTCGTGATGCACCATGACCAGGGCCGGTTTGTCTGCGCGTGCATCGAGCGCCTTGGAAAGCCAGGTGCGCTGCTCGTCGCCCAGGACTCCCGGTGTTTTGTTGGTCACATCCAGCGAATCGAGCATGAACCAATTGGCGTGGCCGGCTTCCACGATCGAGACCTGCTTGCTGGCCAGCGGTGGAGCCGCGGGACGCGCGTCCTTGATGGCTCCCCAGAATACCTCCCGATCATCGTGATTGCCGAGGGTCATATGAAGCGGCAGGCCCGCCTCGGAGAGCGGCTTCAGAAGACCGGTGAACGTCGCGTAATCCTCCGCCAACCCGTGGTTAAACGCGCAGTCGCCATTCACCAGCACTCCAGCGGGCGACGAGGAAAGAGCGCGCACTCCGTCCACCACCGCGCGCAAATGATCGGCCATGTTCACATCGAATCTGATCATGGAGGCATCCGCCGCCACGTGGGTATCGGAGAAAAGCGCCCACCGATTGGGATCGGCTTTCAAATCCGCCGCGCGCAATGCCGGGATCGTGAGCAAACCGGCACCTGCGACCAGCGAACGACGCAGGAACTCGCGGCGGGAAACAGGAGGAAGATGAAAGGGCATGGGGCGGTGTTTGGACTGAACCCTACATTCTCATTTCGTCAAAATGCTTTCGAGCACCTGTCCGTCGCTATCCGGCATTTTCAAGCCGAGCAACGCAGCCATGGTCGGCGCCACGTCGGTATTGTTGATCGTCCCGAGCTGGGAGCCGGTCTTGATGCCCGCACCCCACGCGACAAACGTCCCATGCAATCCTGCCTGGTTCCGATCGTAGCCGTGCGTCCCTTTCACATCGTCCGTCTTCGGCGTGACCAATAGATCGCCGGCGAGGGAGTCGGAAAACGAATACCCTTTCTTCGCCGAGAGCACCACGTCGGCCATCTGTGGGTTCTTCAACGGATCGGCCATGCCATATTTTGCATAGTCCTTCGGGGTGATCACGAGATCGACGCCCTCGACCTCCTTGAACATCCCCGTCAGGCGGGCGATGAGCGCTTCGCGATTCGCCTGGTCGAGCACATAGAGGAAAGTCGCGCCGCCCTGGTTGACCGCACGCACCTGGCCGCCGGTAATCTTCGTCCCTTCCGCCGTCAGCAGGCCTTCCTTGCGCAGCAACACGTTGGGCTGAATCTGCTGCTGGTAGGGGAAGAAACCGTGATCGGAGGCCACGATGAGCGTCGCCTTTCCGGGGAAACTCTTCTTCAACTCCTCCCACACTTCACGCACGCGTTCGTCCGCGAATTTCACCGCCGCGTACGCCTCCGGTGATTGCGGACCGTGCGCGTGCTCCACATGGTCCACCTCCACGAGGTGCAACAGCGCGACATTCGGGCGGTGCGTGCGCACCACGAAGTCGAGCATCTGCGCATACATGCGGTCCCGGTCCTGCCCTTTCCCCGTCTTCCACCATTCACCCTGCTTTTCGTAGGGAATGCCGGCAGCCTTGAACTCGGTGAGCAAGGACGGCGTGCCGTATTTTTGAAACAGCTCGTCGGTCGCCACGTCGGGTACCGTCCAGTCGAGCGTCTGCGCGCCGCGGCTCGCAGGCCAAATGATCGCCGCGGTCTTCAAGCCGGCCGCCTTGGCGACGTCGTAGATGGTAGGTGTCTTCACGATCTCGTCCTTATTGAAAATCGGATCTGGAAGCAGCGAGACCACGGCGCCCTTGGCGCGGTCGAAATAGCTATTGCCGATCACCCCGTGTTTGCCCGGGTTCACGCCAGTCACGAGGGTCGTGTGGTTCGGCCACGTCACCGTCGGCATCGAAACCTTCATCTTTTCCGCCCGCGCTCCTTCCGCGGCCAGTTGGCGGATCGTGGGCATCTCCGCCTTGGGATCGTCGAAGTAGTAATGCGCGAGGCCATCGACGCTGATCAGCACGACGATGCGCTCGGACGCGGGATCGAGCGCGAAGGACGGTGTCAGCACGGCGAGGGACACGACGAGGAGGGAGAGGAGTCTTTTCATCAGGAGGAGTTTCAGGGGTAATGGGACAACCCTAATAAAGCCTTCGCCATTAGGGTTGGAACGGTAAATAGGCTTGTTGCATTAGGCATCAGGTCAGATTGTGAAAGCGATCACGGTATCCCGTGCATGAATGCGCATCCCCCAGTGGTACGACTCCTGACTTTCCTGCTCGCCATCGGCGCGCTGGCCGCGCGCGGTGACGAACTGGTCAAGCCGCACGAAGCGCAACTCCGCGCCAGCGTCACCAAGAGTCTCGCCTTCCTCGACAAAGAAACCGACGCGTGGATGAACGAGCGGGATTGCAACGCCTGCCACCACATGCCGGGATTGATCTGGAGCCATCGGGAAGCGCAGCGGCGCGGTTTTGCCATTGATCAGGCCAAGTTTGATGAGTTTCTGGACTGGTCGGTTTCGCGGGCGAAGAAAGGCAAATCGGCCGACGAGGTCATCGCTCTCATGAAGCTCGCGATGGGCGAGCAAGCGCCGCCGGAGTTCACCAAGCTCGTCGTCGACAGCCAGCTCCCCGATGGTTCGTGGAAACTTGGCGGGCAGTTTGCCACCATGCAGCGGCGGGAAGCTCCCGAGGCGACAGGGAACTCGCTGCGACTTTTCCTACTCGCTCTCGGCTCGCAGCCGGCGGAGCAGTCCCTAGCCGATGGGGCACGCACCAAGGCCGCAGCAGCACTCGCGAAACGTGATCCGCCAAAGTCCTTGGAGACGCTCATTTTCCGCGCTCTTTATGCCCGGCGTTTCGGCCCGCCGGATGAAGTCACCAACGCCCGCGAGGAAGTCCTGAAACTTCAGCACCCCGATGGCGGCTGGGGCTGGATGATTGGCGAGGAACAAAGCGACTCTCTCGCCACCGGCCAGGCGCTCTACCTTCTGCAGCAGTCACCCGAGGTCTCTTCCGTGGAAGCCATCGCCCGCGCGCAGGGCTGGCTGGTCAGCCATCAGCGCGAAGACGGTGGTTGGTCCATCGACATCACGCGCATCAGCCGGCTCGACCGGAGCGGGCCGGCAAAAGCCAAGTCGTTCAAGGACGCCACCGGCATCTACACGTTCTGGGGAAGCGCCTGGGCGACCATCGGTCTGGAGCAAGGCTTCCCGATCAAAGAGCCGCAAAGCGCTGCGGCGCAGTAACCGCCGCCTGGCAAGGGTAACCTTCGCCGGCTACTTGGTCGTCGGCATGTACCGGTAGTACACTTCGAGCATCAAGATGCAGAAGTTCGTCCGGTAAAGCGGCCCGTTGCCCTCCACATTGCGCTGAAATTCACCGACGGCCTGCCCCGCCATCGGCGGCCAGCTACCGTCGGGAGCTTGATTCTTGACGAGTTCACCTTGGAAAAGGCGGTTCCAGGTATTCCACGCCGCACCGCCCACCATGAGGCAAGCCTGCGTATTGTAATACCACGCGTAGAGATCGGCCTTGTCACCCTTGTACTCGACCGGGAAATCCTTTTTCGTGTGGTCCATGATGTATTCGATGCCCTCACGGACGCTCTTGTCCTTCTCCTGTTTCCAGAAGTAGGTGCACAACACACCGACGCCGGTGAGGCTGTATTTTTCCGAGGCGGCATTACGGTAACCGAAGCCACCGTTTTTACCGCGCACGCGCTGCAAATTGAGCATGGCCTTGTCCAGCGAGGCATCCACGCCGGCGATGTCCAAGCCGCTCAGGTGCGCGGCCTTGAGCGCCTGAATTTGCCAGCCGCTCACCGAAGTATCGCTCTCGGTCTTGTCGTAGGAATACATCCAGCCGCCGTCCGGTCCCTGCCCATCGATGATATAGCCGACAGACTTCTTCAAAAGATCCACAACCCGCTCGTCCTTTGTCATCGTGTAGTACTCACCCAAGGCGTAGGTGACGATTCCATGGGCGTAGACGCCGCCCTGACTGAAAGCTTTCTCCATGCTGAGACGCCCGTCGTTTTTCGCGCCATTCGTCCTCACCCAATCCAACGCCTTCTGAACCGTCGGCCCGAACTCGGCCGAGACCGGAGTTTCCCCGTGACCGAGGAAGGAGAGGATCGAGAAACCGGTAAACGCCGCCTGGATTGGCCCCCCACCTTTTCCCCAGGAGCCATCGGGATTCTGGATCTTCACCAGCCAGCGCAGACCTTTCATCACCGCTTCTTCGCTCTCCTTTTTGCCGCCATTCATCTGCATGGCCGCTGCGCGGGCGGTGCCACCGACGCGTGAAGCCATCGTTCCCGGGATACCTGCCCCACTTTTCCCGATCGCCTTGGAAGCGCTCTGAATGGCCTTGGTCATGTCATTGGTCGGCGCGCTCATCACGGGCGCAGCCGACGCCACCTGGAAGGTCGGCGTGCTGATATTGTTCGTGGTGATCGCGCTCAGCGACGGCGCATTCAGCTGCGGAGTCTGCGGCGTGAATTCCTGCTGCGTCAAATCCGGCGGCTGTTCCGGCGGAGCCTGGACTTGCGTATCACTCGCCACGAGATCGCCACCCGACGCCGCAAAGTCAGGCGTATCGGTCGCTTGTTTGTAAAGGACAACGCCGCCGCCGAGGAAAATGAGGATGGCGTGCAGGAGGGCCGAAAAAGTCAGGAAGCGCGAAGCCGCGAGGCGTTCCTGGATCCGAACGAACAAGGGTTGCTTCTTCTCGGGGGTATACATGGAGATAATAATTGCCCTCAGACCGTTACCCTGTCAATGGCAACTCCTTCTGTGGAGGTGTCATTTTCGCCCGAATTCGACAAAAGTGGTGCGAGAAAAGTCGTCCCAGCGCTTTTGCAGGGCTTCGAGCGGCGGAATACCCGAGTGCACGTAGAGCGCATAACGCAGGCGCAAGGGCTGGCCGGGCGGGATGACGATCTCGCCCGCGAAGGTGAGTGACGCGCCCATCCAGCCATCGTTGCGCACATGGAAGGGCGTGGGGTGACTGGGATTGCCGGGATGGTCCAGGAGGGTGATGCCCTCGCTGGCCTGCGGCGTGATCGGCCCGGAGTAATCGACCCAGCGCGCGGGTTTGCGGAAGCAGCCAGCTTCATCCACGCCGCCTTCCGAATTGCGAATGGTGCCGCCACCGTCGTTCACGCCGATGGTCTTGGCCATGCGCACAGCCACCATGCCGAAGGCGCTCTGCCCGAGCGTGACCGGCGCATTGGGCGGAGCCTCGAGCTGCGAATCGATGAGCAGGAGCCACTCGCCATTTTCCAGCACTTGCACGCCGGTGCGGCGATGCTCGGTCATGAGCGTCTTCCCGTCCTTGTCCTGCCAGGCGTTGAGCGTCTCGATCGAGGCGGCATCCGGCCCGTCCTCGAGGCGCAGGAGTTTCTGATGTACGATGTGCCCGACGCCATCGCCCCAGAAATTCACGCCATTCACAAACTGGTGCGACATCCACACGGAGTTGTGATGGCTGTGGGTGACGGGATCGTGCGGATGCCCGATCCGCGTGAGCGAGCGGCCGGACGGGCCGATGACCGGGAAGACAAACGGGCGGAAGCCATCGTGGCCCGCGCAGTAGCGCGCGATCTCCACGCCATCGCGCTGGAAGGAGACTTCGTCGTGGGGTTGGGGAATGGCCTGGACGCGCGGGATGGGCTGGGGCTCGGCGTGGAGGTTGGAGGCGAAGAGGGCGATCGAACATCCAACACCCAACATCCAACATCCAACGTCCAATGGCGCAAGCGCGCGGCAAAGCGTATCCCCCATTGGATGTTGGGCGTTGGATGTTGGGTGTTGGATGTTCTGCCTTTCCGTTTTCATTGGGATCTCATTTCAGCCCCTGCGCCTTGAGCACGCTCTCGGGAAGCGGCGGGGCGGGCGTGGGAGTTTTGGGGAATTGTTCGCGGATGATTTCCCATTCGCGATGGCCGTCCTGATAGATGAGCCAGAACGCCATCGCGTGCATGAGGTGCGCGTAGCCGCCGGCATCGCTCAGTTCCCAGCCCCCCGCAGAGACCGATGGCGTATGCCATCCGCTGGGGATGATGCCGCGCTCCTTCCACACCTTGTTCCAAAAATCGATCGTGCCGAGCACGCCATTTTCCAGCCGCTTTTGCACCCGCGCAGCCTCGCTGCGAAGGCAGACGGTCTGCTGCGGCGCAGTGTCGATCCCGACCCGGTAGCGACCAAAATCCACGCCGTTGATCCAGGCGTTCTGCGCGGGGACAAAGGTGTAGGGAATGCGCACCTCGGCGATCCAGCCGTCGCCGTTGCCCTGCTTGAAAGCGTCCGGCTTGAAGGCCGCGACGTTGAGCAGCGCCTCGCCTTTTTCGTTGACCAGCGTGCACAGCCCTTCCTTCGTCACCGTGAGTTTGCCGCCCCGCGTGAAGGCGGGCTCCGGTGGCGGCGTATCCTTTTTGTCATCGTCATCGTCCTTTTTGTGCGTTGGCTTTTTCTTGGCGGTGGGACGGCTCAAGTCGCGCGCGTCGGATTCCCGGATCGCGATCTTCGCGCCGGTTTTCTCCACGATCCGTGAGGCATGCCGTTCGCCGGTCTCTTCCTGAAAAGTCACGGTCAATTGCGGACGCGTCGTCTCGATGAAAACGTGCAGGTTGCGCGGATCGCTGATCAGCGTGACCCGCGCGGCATCATCACCCAAGGGCGCGGACTTCGCATACACCGCGTCCTTCACGCCATCCGTCGTGGGCGGTTCATCCACCAGGCGCACGATCGCCTCACCCGCGCCGGGTTTCGCCATATTGTCCCAGAGCGCGGGTTGCGCCTTGAGTTCCGGCAGCAGCGCCGCGGCGATCCACGCGATCTGCGCGCCACGCGAGCCGTAGAAGTTCTTCGCCGTGGAGCTGTAATCGGCCAGCTTTCCTTTCCCGTCTAGCGTGGCCGGCGCGCGCTGCAGATCGAAAAACCAGGCGCCATACGGATACGGCCGGTCGTCGAAAAAAGTCTCCATCCCGACGATCGCGCCATAGGAACGCGCGATGGCACATGTCGCGAAGCCGTGCGGGAACTCACCCGAGATCAGCGCACCGGCGGTGCCCTGCCGATAAAGCCACGCCAGCCCATCGTCATACACCGGCAACTGCACCGCCTTCTTTTCGAACAATCCCGCGTAGCTCAGCAAACAGGCGCGCGGCGAGAGATCGGGCGCCTTGTACTTGAGAAAGGCATCCGCCTGCCCGGCCGAGACGGCCGCCGCAACGTCGATGCCCGAGATCGGGCCGAAGTACTCCTGCTTATAGTCGCGCAAGTGCGTCACCGCCTCGGCCACCTGCGGGTCGCGCGTGGAGAGCCACACATTGAGCAGCGCATCGGCGAGGTCCTGCGCGAGATGATTCGAGCCCGTGAAATAGCCATCGGGCATCGGCTGCCCATTCTTGCGCTGGAAACCCGTGCCATCGTCCCACCCACGCGGCGCCCAGCCTTTCAGCGGCGCCGACCACGGATGCTTGTCCTCCTCTGTCGGCTGCATCTTTGGGAAGAGCTGGTCGCTGTGGTTGAGCAGGTTCGTGTAAAACGGGATCTCGTACTTTTGCGCCCGCGCCAGCCAGTCGCCCTTCGGGTCCGCGCGCTGCGCCACCACCAGCGCCGACATGAACCACGCGCCGTCGTGCATCGAATCGAGCCCGAACTCCTGCATCTTTTTCCCGTCCTTCCAGAATTCGTAGACCATGCCGTAGGTCTTGTGCGCGGGGTCGGTGACGAGGTGGTTCTTCTCCACGAAATCCGCCAGCTCATGCATGAAACCGAGGAGCCTCTCCCGCGGCCAGGCCTTCACGTCGGGCGCGGGCGGCGGCACATAAGGCTTGAGCGCCAGCTCCGCCGGTGTCTCGCCACGGGCGAGCATGGCACAGAGGGACAGGGCGGCAAGTGGGAGGGAAAACTTCATGCGCACGCGCAGCTTAAACCCCGCTTTTGGCCTTTCGGGCGAGAGAAAAGCGCGAGCGGCAGGCGGGGAACGACCCTTCCGGCCAGCACAGGAGCAAAAATTTGCAGGCACGATTAGACACGATCAGGCTGGACTGGGCTGAATCGCAAGCAATGGCCGTCGACCCCCAATGGACCGTTCCGCTGCGCTGCAAATTTTTGAAAGGCTTGATTCACCTTGATTCGGCTTAATTTTCTCTGAAGGGCCGGACCAGTGCCCCAACTGGGATTCGGTGCCCTTCGACCACCGGGAATCCCGGTGGCAGGCCATTTGGAGATCATGTCGGATATCATATGTCATTGCGGTAACGACTGCCTTTTCCTCCACCCACGCCGCTGGCCCAAACCTGATGGGCCGTCCTTACTCTACTGCGAAAACAAATTAGCACATCTTCGCTTCATTGTCAATAACAATCGGCACGGCCGTGCTATTCCCCCGCGATCTCCCTGCGATTGGGCGCGGGGAAATTGAGATCGCATTTTGACAATTCTTTGACAACTCCCGCAGCGCATTCGCCTAGGGTCGGGCATATCCCTTCCACCCCATGAAAACTCCCCTCCTCGCCCTCGCCGCCATTCTGACCGCCCCGCTACTCTTCGCCCAGGAAGCCGTCCTGCCTGCCGTGCCGCTGATCTACACCAGCGGCAGCGCCGTGGTGCGGGTCGTGCCCGATCTCGCCGATCTTTCCTTCGAGGTCGAGGTGCGCAATGCCGACCTCGTCCTGGCCCGCAAACTCCAGGGCGAACGCGCCCAGAAAATCCTCGGCGCGCTCCGGGCCGCGGGCGTCGCCGAGACCGAGCTCCAGTCGTCGCAAGTGCAGATCGCGCCGAATTACACTGATGGCCGGCAGGAAGGAGAACAGGTGCGCTTTTATCGCGTGTGGCAAACGATCAGCGGCACCTTGCACGACGTAAAGAAAGTCCCCGATACCACGGCGAATGTCGTCCTCGCGGGAGCGACGAGCGTGCGGGAGATCAGCCTGCGCACCTCGCAACTGCGCGTCTACCGCGACAAGGCCCGCGCCCTGGCCATCCGCGCCGCCAAGGAAAAAGCCACCGCGCTGGCGGCGGAACTCGGGGCCAAGATCGGCCGGCCGCACTCGATCACCGAGATTCCCGACAATGGAATCGGTTTGGTCACCGGAAACGGCTTCAACAACATCCAGCAGGTCGCGCCGGACGCCGAGCCCGGCGACGGCACGATCCCCGCCTTTGCCCCCGGCTCCATCACGGTGACCGCCAGCATCAGCGTCGCTTTTCGACTGGAATAAGGAACATTTCGCGGAAGGAGAGTCATGACCACACCAAGCCATTTTCTCCGGCGTTCGCTCTGCCTGCTCCTCGCGCTGTGCGGCGCCGCGACCACCCAGAGCGAGCCCTTGCCTAAGAACTGGCGGGCGCAACATTGGCGCGATATCGGTCCGTATACCTACAATCTTCGCGAGGCGGATGCCGTGGAACTGCATCGGTTCGAAGACAGCCCGGAGGCCAAGGAACCGGAGGATCCGTCGAAGATGAAGATCGTCGACACCAAACGTTTCACCGGGGCGGAAGCGGCCCGGATCGCACAGCTCTGGCGCGACCAGGACTGGGTGGGTTTCGGCGCCTCCTGCCATGAGCCGGTCTATGGCATCACCTTTTACCGCGGCGACCAGAAGCTGTTCTTTGGCAGCATCTGTTTCGGTTGCCAGAACGTCTATCTCTACGGCGGGAAAACGGACACGGCGGGATTCAATCGCGAAAGCCGCGCCTATCCCGTGCTGCGGAGCCTGTTCAAGGAGATCTGGGGACAATAAAACCGCGCCCGCCACCTCACACCGCGCTCGCCCCGGTCGCCGCGCCGTGCTGCAATGCCACCATGAAACTGTTGGTCGTTCTCCTCCTCGTCGTCCATCTCCTGCTCCATACGGCGGCGGCGGCCACGGGATTCAAGACCGAACGCCTTTCTCTCTACCAACCGGACGAAGTGCTGCGCGCCCGGCTCACGAGCACGGAGAGCCTCGCGGAATACTTTAAGAAACTGGAAGCCGTCTGCACCGATTTCTTCGCCACGGCCACCGAGCCCGAGACGCTGCATATCGTCGTCGCCGTCAAGCCGGGGAAACAGGCGCGCTTCTGGTTCGTGTCCTCCACGCGTGAGGATGACAAAGGACTCGAACCGCTGCGCCAGAAGCTGGAAGCGGTGCCGCCACTCGAAGTCTTCGCCGGACCCCTGGCCTTCGCGATTTCCGCGAGGATCGCCGGTGGGGACGGGAAGAACGGCTTCAAGGACAAGAATGTCGGACCACCGATCCCGAAGGAATGGGCGGAGGCGGTCAAGGGCGCGAAATCCCCGGTGCAGGTTCCTGATGGGTTCCTCGCCGCCGCCTGGCCGGATGCACCCGGAATCGCCACCGCCGTGCCCGCGCCGGCAGGCTTTGTCAATCAAGTGCTCGAGCCCACCGGCGGCCGGATCTTCCGTCCGAAGGATTGGTTCTACGTCGAGAACCACCATGGGCCGGTGTATATGTGGACGCTCTCCCGCGAAGATAGCGCGGACGATCATGCTTACGCCACGGGTGTGCGGATCCAATTATTCACCGGGGTCCAGAAAGGGACCGGCAAGACGCCCCAGGAATTCATCCTCCAATTTGTCGCGAACAAGACGAAGCAGGTCAAAGTGATCAAGAGCTGCGAGGCAAAGGACCAGGGGCTTTTCACCCGCATGTGCCTCGAAACCGAGGAAGGCCCCTATCATATTCTCTACTCGCTCTTCTGGGGCAGCAAGGACCTGGACCTCGCCGTCATCTCCATCTCCGGCACCACCAAGGAGCTTTGGGACAAGTATTCTCCCACCTTCGACCGGATGAGCGAATTCGAGCTCATCGACATGAAACGCTTCGAGCCGGCGAAAGAAATCGATCCCCCAATGACGCGCATCGAGTCCCGCCAGATCTCGCCGCAGATCGCCCCGGACTCCTTCGCCGCGAAGCCCAAGATTCTCTACCGGGCCGGCACCTCGTACCTGCGCTCGGAAGAACAACTCGATCCCGAGCGCAAGCTGCAGCAATTGATCCTTGTCCACGAACCGGACATCTGGTTTTGCAATCTCGTTGCGCACGAGGGAGAGCATATCCTCGATCACGGCCCGACCTATGCCGTCCACGCCCAGATCCTGACCAAGGGACCCACGTTCTTTTCCACTTTGGAGTTTGGCAATGAAGCGCGCTTCTTTGCGGACCATCACGCGACCGCGCTCCCCGCGCAAACGCTCGACGGCCAGGCTTGCGAAGTTTCCGAGTTGAAGGGCGGCACCTATCGCCTCGTGCTCTTCCTGCGGACCGATACCCACCAGCCGTTTCACCTCGCTGTTTTCAAGGACGACAAACCGGACTTTTCCCTCCGCTATCTCAACTACCAGACGGATCTCCCTTTTGACGCGGCCCTTTTCACGCCGCCCAAGGACGTCACCATCACCGAAGAAAAGCCGGAGGCGGAGAAGTAACGTCACAACCCGGTTTGATTGATCAATAGGAGAGGTAGCTACTTATGAAACGATCCTTCCTTTTTCTCCTGTTGTGCTGCCTACTGTGCGGCGTCTATCCTACAGCCCATGGCAAGGTGGTGTCCCGGGAAGGCCGGGCGGCTTACAATTGGAGCGTGATCACCTCGGCGTTCGTCGACGGCAGCGCCGTGACGGA
This sequence comes from Chthoniobacter sp., assembly GCF_040003245.1. NCBI lineage: Bacteria > Pseudomonadati > Verrucomicrobiota > Spartobacteria > Chthoniobacterales > Chthoniobacteraceae > Chthoniobacter > Chthoniobacter sp. Next base: position 17,880 of record NZ_JBDUCX010000012.1, on the reverse strand, counting down.
TATGTATCGCGGAGAGGAAATCTATGTCAGCGGGGAACGCACGGATTCCAAAAAGGCTTTCATCGTCAGGGTCTTTATCGACAATGAACACACGGCGACGGTGAGGCTGCTGCACCCGAACGGCAAGGCGTCGAATGACCCCATGCAGGGAATATTCAAGAATTCGAACCGCTATGGAGTGCTGGGAATCGTGCGGTCCGTCGACCCCAAAACGATGGCAGTGGAAGTGGAAACCATTTCCTTCAAGAAGGAGCCCGGATTCTGAGAAAACCCAGCCATTTCCCCTCTCCATCCACTAAACTTACACCGCGCTAAAGAGCTCGTGCGAGAGGACGCTCAGGCAGTAGATGGCTGCGGTTTCGCTGCGGAGGATGATGGGGCCGAGGGTGACTGGGCGGCAGCCGGCGTTTTTGGCGAGGTTGACTTCGGCGGGGGTGAAGTCGCCTTCGGGGCCGACGAGGATCAAGACGCGGGCGGGCTTCTTCGGGCCGGCTTCGGCGAGGGCGTGCTTGATGTGGCGCGAGTCGGGTTGCAGCGAGGCGATGAGCAGGAGATCGAACTTCTCGCCGGACTGGAAAAACTCCTTGGGGGTCTGCGGCTTGGCGACAGTTGGCAGCCAGTTTTGGCCGCATTGCTTGGCGGCCTCGACGGCCACGCGTTGCCATTTTTCGCGCTTGGCGAGACCTTCACCGGCGTCGCAGCGCACGACGGTGCGCTCGCTAAGGAGGGGCACGATGGCGGCGGCGCCGAGCTCGGTGGCTTTTTCCACGATGAGGTCCATGTTCTTCCCCTTGGGGATGGCCTGGCCAAGCGTGATCTCGCAAGCGAGCGGGCTGCTCTTGGCCGCGGAGATTTTCTTCAAGGTGACCTTGCCCTTGTCGACACTGGCAAATTCCACGGTGGCCTCGGCGCCCTGGCCGTTGAAGAGCGTCGCACGGTCGCCCACTTTCATGCGGAGGACGTCGAGGGCGTGATGCATTTCACCCGCGTCGAGGGCAAGCTTGTCGAGATTCCAGGCGTGGGGCGGGAGGTAAAAGCGGGGCATGACGATCAGCCGAAAAATTCCTTGGCCTTGTCGAAGAAGCCCTTGTGGAGCGGCGAGTTTTCCTCGCCCATGAGCGCGGAGAATTCCTCGAGTTTCTTGCGCTGCTCGGCGTTGAGGCGGGTGGGCACTTCCACAGCCACGCGCACGACGAGATCGCCGCGGGAGTGGGAATTGAGCGACGGCACACCCTTGCCGCGGAGCTTGAAGGCGGTACCGCCCTGGGTGCCGGCGGGGACTTTCAATTGCGCCTGGCCCTCTAGGGTAGGCACGGAAACCTCACCACCGAGTGCGGCGACGCTGAAGCTGACCGGCACGTCACAGAACAGGTTGCTGTCTTCGCGCTCGAAAATTTCGTGCTCCTTGATGTGCACGACGACATAGAGATCGCCGGGCGGACCGCCCCGCAGGCCGGCTTCGCCATTGCGCATGGAACGCAGGCGCGAGGAATCCTCGATGCCGGCGGGAATCTTGAGCTTGATGCGCGAGACCGCCTCCATGCGGCCCTCACCACCGCACTTGCGGCAGGGACGCTCGATGACCTGGCCGGTGCCCCGGCAGCGCGGGCACGTCTGCGACACTTGGAAAAAGCCTCGCGAACTAATGACCTGGCCGCGGCCGCCGCAATCGCGGCAGGACACCGCGCGCGAGCCGGATTCCGCGCCGGAGCCGTTGCACACGTCGCAAGTTTCGAGCTTGGAGACCTCGATCTCCTTGTCGCAACCGAAGGCCGCCTCCTCGAGGCGGATTTGCATATCGTAACGCAAGTCCGAGCCGCGTTGTTTGCCATCGCGGTCGGGGCGCTGGCCGGCGCCACCGGCGGCGGCCCCGCCAAAGAATTGCTCGAAGATGCCGCCACCACCACCGCCGCTGGCGCCAAAGACTTCGCGGAAGATATCGAACGGATCGTGAAAGCCACCGGCCGCCCCGCGGGCCGCGCCGCCACCCTGGGCAAAGGCCTGGTGGCCGTAGCGGTCGTAAGCGGCTTTTTTCTGCTCGTCGGAGAGCACATCGTAGGCTTCACCGAGTTCCTTGAATTTTTCTTCCGCGGTGTGATCGCCGGGATTCTTGTCCGGGTGATACTTGACTGCCAGTTTCCGGTACGAGCGCTTGATCTCGTCGCCCGTGGACGTGCGGGTCACCTCGAGGACTTCGTAATAGTCGCGTTTTGTGGCCATCCCCAATTATTTCGCGGGAGCACCCTTGGAAACCACCACCATGGCCGGCCGCAGCAGGCGATCGCGCAGCTTGAAGCCCTTGCGCAGTTGCCGGATGACGACGCCTTCCGGGACCGTGGCGCTTTCCTCCTGAGCGACGGCCTCGTGCATGTTCGGGTCGAAAGGCTGGCCCTCGGCGTTGACAGGCTCGGCGCCGCTGGCGGTGAGGAAATCGGCGAGTTGTTTCGCCACCATATCCATGCCGGCGATGATGGGCGAATTGGCCGCGCTGGCACGGGCGGCGTTCAGGCCGAGCTCGAAGCTGTCGAGGATCGGGATGAGGCGGTCGAGGAAGCTGGCATTGGCGTACTTGATGGCGTCTTCCTTCTCGCGCGCGGCGCGCTTGCGGAAATTGTCGAAGTCCGCCTGGCTGCGCAGGGCGAGGTCGCGGAATTTCTCGATGTCACCCTGTAGTTGGGTGAGGAGAGAGTCTTCGGTCTGTTCAGCCGAGGTGGCGGCGTCGGTAGTGTCGTTGCTCATTTTTTACGGATAACGATTAAAGTGATGTCGTCGTGTTGAGGATGTTGGCCGACGAACGCCCGAAGGTCGTCCGTCAGTCGCGTAATAATCCCGGCCGCACCGTCGGACGCGCTCGCCTGGATTGCTTTGATGACGTTGGCCATCCCGAATTCCTCCCCTTCACTGTCGAGGGCCTCGGTCACGCCATCGGTGTAAAGCACCAGGCAGTCGTTGGTCTCCAAGGTCAGGGAAAAATCGTTCGTGACTCTATTGAACACTCCTCCGCTGTCAATGCCCAGAGCCATGCCCGGGGGGTTGATCTTCGAAACGGTCTGGTCACGGGCCGAGTAGAGCAACGGAGCGTCGTGCCCCGCCCGGCTCAGGGTGAGGGTGCCGCTGTCGCGCTCGATGATCGCGTAGGCCATGCTGATGAACATATCCTCTTTAATATCGGGGAAAAGCTGCGCGTTGACTTCCCGCAGGACGTAAGAGGGCGAAAGCTGGCTGCTGGCCTGGCTGCGCAGCACGCTGCGGCACATGGCCATGATGAGCGAGGCCGGCACGCCCTTGCCGGAGACGTCGGCGATCGCCACCCCGCAGTGGGTCTCATCGACCTTGATATAGTCGTAATAGTCGCCGCTCACCTGCCGCGCCGGGACATTGATGCCGCTGATCTGGAAGCCGCTGATTTCCGGCGCATTCGCCGGCAGCAGGATGCGCTGGATTTCGTGCGCCACCTGCAAATCCTGGTCGAGCCGCTTTTTCTCCGCGGCATCGGAAAAGATGGTGGCCGTGTAGAGGGCAAAGGCCGACTGCTCGGAGATGGCCTTGAAGATCTGAAAATCGCTGGGCGCAAAATCGTCGCTGCCCGGTCCGCGGGCGATGGCCAGGACGCCGAGGCTTTCCTGCCCGTAGAAAAGCGGACAGAGCATGGCGGACTTGGTGCGGAGCGGACCGACGCGCAGGGCCACGAGACGGCTGTCTTCCCCGCGGAGCAGCAGCGGTTCCTGCTCGCTCCACACGGCGCCGAGCACGCCGTCTTCCGGCGACACGGTGCGCAAGCGCAAATAGCCGGGCCACGAGAAATTCGCCTCGCGGGTGAGTTTCTCGGGCACGTCGAAAAAGGGCGGACAATTGCGCGTGGCAAAGGCTGGGCGCAAGAGATCGCCCGCCCGATCCGAGAGGTAGAGCGCCCCGCCATGGGCGTCGAGGATGCGCAACGCGCCTTCCACGATGAGCACGTGCAGGTCGGTCGGCTTGCTGACCGCAGTCAGCGCCGCGCCGAGACCGTGCAGGAAATCAAAGACGCGTGTCTCTTCGAGTTGGATCTTCTCCCGCGCGCGGCGCAGGGCATCGATCATCTCCCGCTGTCGCCGATAGACATAGGCGAAGGTCCCCGCCGTGAGGACGAGCAGCGCAAGGAGAGCGGCGGGCCACATCAGCGCCTAGCTGGCGAGGTGGAGATCCTGCTTCAGATATTCGAGGACATCCTTGAACTTCGCGGCATTCGCCTCATTCGCTTCGACGCAGGCCTCGTGGGCGGCCAGCATCGTTTGCGCCTGCGTGGTTTTGTCAGGAGCTGCCGCGGCCAGCGGAGTCTGGGCCGCCACGGGAGCCGAGTTGCGGGCTTCAATCACGAAAAGCTGGTCCAGCCCAAGATTGCTCAGGAGGTCGCTGTTGCGCTCGTTCAAGTTGGTCACCCGCAGGTTTCCCTGGCCGAGTTCGCGCAAGCGCAGGGCGATGCCGGCGAGCGTCCCCATGAACGTGGAATCCATGACGGTGCAGTTCATGAGATCCACCGCAAATTCGCGGAAGCCGCGGTTGATCATTTCCTTGGCAAACTCCTTCAGGCCCGTGCTGTTGAGGAACGAGCCCTTGCCTTCCACTCGGACCCACACGGTGCGATTGGCAGTGCCGACGAGAATGGATGGCTGAATGTTCACAGCTTCAGAAAAAGATAAGTGTGGCCACGGTGGACCCGGCGTCAGGGTTTACCCGACACGGAGACAATAACGCCATGCGACAAAATTGCATCTCCCAATCAGTTCCAGAGGAAAGATTGATTGAGGCCGACGATTTTCCCGTTTTCGATCAAGACCACCCGCCAGCCGCAAACCTTGCCATCCTCGATGTATTGGTCACCGAGAATATCGAATTCGGACATAAAGGAGCCCTTGGCATCCTTGTAGTTGTATTCTTTGGCCTGCACGAAGGCGCCGAGGTTTTGCTGGCGATACTCAAAACGGACGGTGAGGTCGGTCTTGCGATTGGAGCGCCAGAAGAACTTGAAGTAGTGGCCGTAGCGGGCACGACGTTCGTAACTGTTTAACGCACCGTAATTGACCCTCGAGCGCTCGAAATTGATCATCGCGTCGAAGGACGGCTTGTTGATCTGAGGATCGTTCAGCAGGATGATGGACTTGCGGAACTGGAAGGAGTCGTCCAAGGCGAGCGGGAGGACGTTGGCTTTGTCGATAGTATGCGAGAAGTCATCACCGATCTTGTTCCGGCCATTTTCACCGAAACTGGCCGTGGCGGCAGCGAGAGAGGCCAGCAGCAGAAAGAAGCGTTTCATTTGGGGGTGGAAATTAAGCTCCTTAAGCAAACCGTGTCAATCATTGCACCGGGGGAATCCACGGAGGGTTGCCGCGCCTTCAAGTCGTCGATCGGCGACATTCAGGCGTAGGTGCCCAGAGCGTCGTGCACCCCTTCCACGGCCATGCCGCCTTCACCGACCGCCGCGGCACAGCGTTTCACCGAGCCGGAACGGACATCGCCCGCGGCGAAAACTCCGGGACGGCTCGTCTCCAGCGATCCGGGCGGACGTCCGGCACCCTGCCAGGCGGGCGCCTGCGCCACCGTCAGCCCAGTCTTGATGAATCCCCTCTCATCGCACTCGATCTCGGGCGGCAGCCACTCGGTGCAGGGCTTGGCGCCGATCATGGAAAAGACGGCCGGAGTCTGCACCGTGCGCCGCTCGCCGGTTGCGGTGTTTTCCAGCTCGATCTCCCGCAGCGAGCGATCGCCGGACATCTTGCGAATCTCCGTGTAGCAAAGGATCTCGATGTTCTCCTTCGTCTCCACGCGCGTGGACAGGTAGCTCGACATGCTCTTGGAAAGATCGGCGCCACGGATGACCAGCAGGACCTTCGCCGCGCACTCGGAAAGGAACATGGCGGCCTGCCCAGCGGAATTGCCACCGCCCGCCACGATGACGGTCGCCCCGCGACAGAGCGAGCCTTCCATCGCGGTGGCGGCGTAATAGACGCCGGCGCCTTCGAACTTCGCGCGTCCTTCCGCCTCGATGCGCCGATACGCGGCGCCGGTGGCGATGATCACGCATTTCGCCCGCAGCACCGCGGGACAACTCTCGACCCGGATATTGGCGCGATAAGGGCCCTCGCTGAAACTGAGCGACAGCGCTTGGTTGGGAGTCGAGAACTTCGCCCCGAAACGGATCGCCTGAAGCTGCGCCCGGCTGGTCAATTCTCCGCCGCTGATGCCGGTCGGAAAACCAAAGAAATTTTCGATCAGGGAGGACGAGGCCGCCTGTCCACCCGGGGCGTAGCCTTCCAGCACGACGGTCTTGAGCCCTTCGGATGCCGCGTAAACGGCGGCGGCCAACCCGGCGGGCCCGGCGCCGATGATTACCAGATCGCAGAAAATTTCGTCCGCATCCTCACGCTCCAGGTGGCGGAGTAAGCCGGCCACTTGCGCGACTTCGCGTAGCGAAGGCCGCCGGAGGGGACGGCCATTCGCATCGATCAACGCCGGCAACTGGGGGCTGGCCAGGTGCAGGCGCTCAGCCAGAGCCCGGCCGTCGTCGCTTTCCACGGCGATGAGCCGATGCGGGATATGGTTTTTGTCGAGGAAATCGTGGATCAGATGACCCTCCTGGGAATCGCCGGCCGCCAGCACCCGCAGGCCGGCAAATTCGCGGTCCCGCTGCAGGCGCTCGCGCCGCATGATGAAGGCATTGACGAGCGGCCTTCCAAGGCCGGGCAATTCCACGAGCGCCCGCCGCAGTTCGACGGCGGGGACTTCGAGAATCTCGGACTCCGGCGCCTTGCCCCGCGTGCTGGCCAGCGCCGAGGTACCGTTGAGCATGGCGACGTCGCCGACGAAATCGCGGGGCCCCGGTTCGGCGAGGATCTGCTCGTGTCCATCCCGCAAATCGAAGACCTCCAGCCCGCCGGACAAGACCACCGCCATGGGATAGTCGCTCTGGCCGGCCCGGAAAATCACTTCTCCCTCCCGCACGATCCGGCGGCGGCCCAAGGGCTCGAGCATCGCGAGTTGCCGGTCGTCCAGCTTGGGGAAGGCAATGCTGGCGGTGTCTAGATAAAATTGCTCGTCCGGGTCCGGTGTATTCACAGGTGGTGGATTGATGCCGTTCATCAAACCATGAACCACACGAAATGCACGCGATCAACTTGGTGAACCGTCGCCTCTGGCCCTATTTTGCCGCCGCCAAGTCGATTTTCCGCAATGGAGCCAATGGAACCAATGGAGCGATGCACATTTTTCGCCGAGTTGTGCGAAGCTTGCGGGCATGAACTCCCACCATCCCCCGCCCCTCTCAACGGCCACATCGTTCACTTCCGACCGGTCTTCTTCGGAAACCAAGGAACGCCTCACCACGAAAAATCACCCGCCAAATCCAAGAGCCCTGGCGAAGAAAGAGCCTACGGTTTTAAGGTGCCTTAAGCCCTCTTAAGCCGATTTAAGGTGCGAGTTTTTTTCAGGAAGGCCTTGAACTCTATTTCGCCAGGATGTCTTCGATGACTTTCTCGGTCAATTCATGACCGTCCAGAAAAGGGAAGCCTTCCCAACGCACGATGCCGTTTGGATCGACGATGATGCAGTGGGGAATGCCGGTAACTTCCAGGGTCTTCTTCATCCGGGCCTTGGGGTCGATGGCACTGGCGTATTCGATTTTCGGGTTGGTCAACTTCTTGACGGCGGCCTCGGTTTCGTCGGAGACGCCGATGACCACGAGCTTGTCCGCGAATTTCTTTTGAAAACCGTTGAGCTCGGGGATGGCTTTGCGGCACGGAGGGCACCATGTGGCCCAGAAGTCGATGAGCACGAATTTGCCCTTGGTGGCGGGTTCGGCGGTGAGCCATTTCTCGACGACGAAGTCGGGGGCCTTCTGGCCGATGACCGATTTGGCCCAGAGTTTTTTGTCTTGGGCAGCGGCGGAAAAGACGAGACCCGCGGAAACGACCAATGTCAGGAGGAGGGATTTCATGATGCCATGGTATGATCGTCAGGGCGCGGGAGGCAATCTGGCTGTCGCGCCGCAGGGGGTGGCAAACCATCGACGACCGTGGGAAGATGTGGGATCGCACTGCATGATTTCCGTCCGCTATCACCGGGGCCTTGAATTGCCCGAGCATGGGCTTTGGCTCGACCCGGAAGACGCGCAGCCATTCGCCTTTGTGTCGCACGCCCATGCGGATCACATCGCGCGGCACCCGGAATATATCGCCAGCGCGGGCACGGCCCGGCTCATGCAGGCACGGCTCGGCGGCGAACGGGAGGGGCACATTCTGGAGTACGGGCAGCCGGCGCGCTTTCGCGATTTTCAGATCACGCTTCTGCCCGCCGGGCATATCTTCGGTTCGGCGCAATCGCTGATCGAAAGCGAACACGGCTCGCTGCTCTACACGGGCGATTTCAAGTTGCGGCCCGGGCTTTCCGCCGAGCCCACGGAATGGCGGCACGCGGAAACGCTGATCATGGAGACGACCTATGGCCTGCCCAAATATCGCCTGCCCCCGACGGAGGAAGTGATCGCCCGCATGATCGCTTTTTGCCGCGAGGCGCTGGAAGACGATGCAGTGCCGGTGCTGCTCGGCTATTCGCTGGGCAAGGCGCAGGAAATCCTCTGCGCGCTGCTGGCGGCCGGGCTGACGCCGATGCTCCATGGCGCGGTTTACAAAATGACGCACATCTACCGGCAGCTGATGCCCGGCTTTCCGGACGGCTACGTCCGCTACGCCGCCAACGATGTCGCGGGCAAAGTGCTGGTCTGTCCGCCGAGTGCGAATCGCACGATCATGCTCACCCGGATCAAGAACCGGCGGGTGGCGGTGCTCACCGGCTGGGCGCTCGATCCGGGCGCAACCTATCGCTACGGGTGCGACGCGGCGTTTCCGCTGAGCGATCATGCGGACTACACCGATCTCGTGCGCTACGTGGAACTCGTGCAACCGAAGCGTGTGCTCACGCTGCACGGCTTCGCCGCCGCCTTTGCCGCGGACTTGCGTGAGCGCGGCTTCGAGGCGTGGGCGCTCAGCGAAGAAAACCAGCTCGAGCTTTCGCTGCGCCGCCCGCCGGCGGCGCCCCGGCCGCAGCGCGCGGCGGCGCCCATCGAGACGGTGGTGCTCTCCGAGTTCGGCACCTTTGCGGCCCTCGGCGAGCAAATCGCCAATACCACCAGCAAGCTGAAGAAGATCGCGCTGCTCGCGGAATACCTGCGTTCGCTCGACGCCACGCAGCAGCCGATCGCCACGCGCTTTCTCACCGGCCGCGCATTTGCGCAGAGCGATATGCGCACGCTGCAAGTCGGCTGGGCGGTGATCGAGCGGGCGGTGATCGCGGCCGGCGGGCTCGACGAGCAGGAATTCCGCGCAATCTCCCGGCAGTACGCCGACGCGGGCAAGACCGCCTACGAGGCCCTGCTGGAGCGGACCACGCCGCAGGATTTTTCGCTCACCGATGCAGCAGCGTTTTTCGATCAGTTGCAAACGGCGCGCGGACCACTGGTCAAAGGCGAACTGCTCCAAAAGCGGCTCGCCCTGCTCACGCCGCTGGAGGCGAGCTATGTCGTTAAAATTCTCACCGGCGACCTGCGCATCGGCTTAAAATCAGGCCTCGTCGAGGAAGCGATCGCGGCGGCCTTCGGCGCGGAACTGCCGGCAGTGCGCGAAGCGCAGATGTTCACCGGCGACCTCGGCGAGGTCGCGGCTTTGGCGGCCCGGAGCGCGCTGGAGGAAGCGACCCTGGATTTATTCCGCCCCATCCAGGTGATGCTCGCCAGTCCGGAACCGACCGCGCAAGCGGTCTGGGAGCGCATCGCCGCCAGTCACGCGCCGGCGGCGTGGACGGAGGACAAGTTCGACGGCATCCGTGCGCAGATTCACTTGGGCCGGGGACGCGCGGAAATTTTCACCCGCGATCTGCGGCTGATCACGGGGCAGTTCGCCGACCTTGCCCGCAACGCCAAAAACTACCTCGGGGAGGCGATTCTCGACGGGGAAATCCTCGCTTTCGAGCAAGGGCGCCGGCTCACGTTTTTCGACCTGCAAAAGCGGCTCGGACGCAAGACGGAGGACGATCTCTTTCGCGGCGCCAGCGACATCCCGGTGGTCTTCAAGGCCTTCGACCTGCTCTTTCTCAACGGCACTCCCCTGCTCGAGCGTCCGCTCGCCGAGCGCCGCCTCGCGCTGGAATCGCTCGCCTTGCCGCCAGGCTTGGAAGTCGCGCCGATTCATCGCGTGGCCTCTGCCGCGGACATCGAAGCGGCCTTCCTCGCCGCGCGCGCCCGCGGCAATGAAGGACTGATGATCAAGGACGGTGCGAGCCTGTACACGCCGGGCCGGCGCGGGCAGGCCTGGCTGAAATTCAAAAAGGAACTGGCCACGCTCGATGTGGTGGTCGTCGGCGCGGAACAAGGCCACGGCAAGCGCAGTCATGTGCTGAGCGATTACACCTTCGCCGTGCGTGACGACGCCAGCGGCCAGCTATTGACCATCGGCAAGGCCTACTCCGGCCTCACCGACGAGGAGATCGAGGAACTGACCGAGCACTTCACCGCGACCACGATCACCCGTGCCGGCCGCTATCGCGAAGTATCCCCGGAAATCGTGCTGGAGATCGCCTTCGATTCCATCCAACCGAGCGACCGCCACGCCAGCGGTCTCGCCATGCGCTTTCCCCGCATCAAAGCCATCCGCCGCGACAAGACTCCGCAGCAGATCGACACCCTCGCGCACGCGCGCAGCCTCGTCGCCAATGGCCACTCCCACGATTAGCCGCCGATCGTTTCTTTGGTTGCGTCAGGCTCAGCCACACTGCCAGAAAAACCAGCCTTCCGGTACTCCGGCTCCCTTGCGCAAAAAGAGATAGGCGATTCCACGGGAACCAAAATTCGGACCTTCGCAGCAATGGGAACGGCCATGATGGCGGTGGGGATCCTCGATGGCCCCGGCGACCTGGTCGCCGGGCTCCCGAAAGAAGCTGTAGCGGTCATCCAATTGACCCACGAACTTCCAGCCATCGCGAGGCGTCTCATCGGGACTCTGCACCCATTGGGGGACACTCCCCAGTTTCGTCAAATCGGCAGCCATCTCCTTGACCGCCGATGGCAGTGTGAAATAGGCCGACTCCGAGAAGAAGTGAGCGGCATCCGCCTCGGAAATCTGATCTTCGCGCTCCAGCCACTCCGAAATGCGCACCTCCCGATCGAGCGGCGGTGCATCCGCCGGCAGGTGCGACAAGGCGTTCAGGAGATCTTCGGGCTCCGTCACGAAGCAGGCATTCGCCCCGGAGCCGCCCTCCCAGGTCGAACACATCCCCGGATCATGGTTGCATTGAAAGACACTCAAGATGCGCCCGTCGCGCCCGAGGTTCAGGCGGGCTGCGTGGTGGACAAACTGGGCGAGCAACGACTGCGATCTGCCGCACTCCCGACATTTTGGCCACGTCTCTGCCGACAAACCCCACGGCCGTCCGCCCAGCTTGTCTTCGGGACCGGCTTGCGGTGGCAGCTCTTCTGCGAGCCAAAGAACAGGAAGATAGTATTGCATCAGGTGGGTGATCGCCCGCGGCCACCATCACAACTTCGCCACGATCCTCACAGACAAAATATCGCTGTGATAAGCGGACAGCAGGCCGAGGCTTTTCCCATCGCCCAAGGGATCCTTTATCAAGTATTCCCGGCCCTCCCGCCCCACCAACAAGACCCAGTGCAACACACCGGGACGATAGACGATTTTCACCAGCACAGGATTGCCCGCCGCGAGCGCGCCATTGATGTCGCGGTGCGACGGGTTTTCGGGAATGTCGATATGGACCCGCTTTTGCGAGATGTCCCGCAGCGTGTCCCACTTGATCCAACCACGCTCGGTGTAGCCATCAGCCTGGATGAGCTTTTGATTGAGCTCGGCGGGATTCAGCGCGATGCCGTGTTGCGCGAGGGCCATGCACAGGCAGCAATTCGTGCAGCCCACCGCACGTAACTCTTCGCCGCTACCGCCGATTTTCTCGTGGGCCCATTGCGGATCGGCTTGCAAGTAGATCGTTTCCGCGGCCAGCACTAAACGCGGCACCGCTTCCTCCGCCCATGGCGAGAGGCCGGCGGGCCCATGCTTCGCGGGCGGACGCGGCCAGCATCGCCAGACCACGAAAGCGCCCACGGCCACGACCGCCACGACGACGCAACAGGCAAATATCTTCCAAGCGCGATTCATCCGATGCGGGTGACGCCGCCCGTCCTCTGGCGGTTACACTCCAAGGTTCTGCGGCTGCTTACGACGCCGCGTAATACTTCGGATACCGGTAGTAGTAGTAATCCGGCATCTCGGCATCGATGCAATTGAGGATGAGGCCGAGGACGTTCACCTGGCGCTGATAGAGCGTATTCAACGCATTCTTCGAGAGGCGCGCGGAGGTGAAGGCCGCGCGGACGACCATGAGCGCCCCGTCGAAATTCGGCGCCAGGGTGGGCGTATCGTCGGCGGCGAGGATGGGCGCGGTGTTGAAGATCGTGAGATCGTAGGCGTCCTTGAACTCGTCGAGCATGCCGAGCAACTCGGGCTTGAGGAGCAGTTCGCCGGATTGATTGGTCACCGGCCCGCGCGGAATGAGCGAGAGCGTGGGATACTTCGTGGTCTGCACCGCTTCCTTCCACGGCACTTCGCCGCGCAGGATGCTGGAAAGGCCGAAACGCCCATCGGTATCGAAGAGCTGCGCCAGGTCGCCGCGGCGCAAGTCCGCATCGACGAGCAGCACCCGGGCGCCGGACGCGGCCATGGTCACCGCGAGATTGCTGGCGATGGTCGACTTGCCTTCGTTCGGAATGGCACTGGTAATGAGGATGGTCTTCAGCTCCGCCTGGTTGGGCATGAAGATGAGCGAGGAGCGCAAGCTGCGGAAGGCTTCCGCGTAGGTGTAACGCTCGTCCTCGGGCTGGAGGAGCGGCAGGCCCGTTTCCTTGCGCGTGTCCGTCACGTTCGGAATCTGACCGAGGATCGGCTCGGAGAAATGATCGAGCATTTCCGTCGAGGAAGACACGCGGTCATCCGCACGATCCATGAGGACGAGGACGATCATGCCCACGACGAAGCCACCGATGAGCCCGATCAGCAGATGCTTGACCGTGCCCGGCGCCACCGGCCGGGGAGGGGTGGCGGTGTGCATGACGACCAACGGGTCGGGAGTGGTCGCTTTGGGATCGAGCTCACGGCTGTTGCCCAGCAGCTTGTCGATCTGCCCCTGGGTGCTGGTCACGGCCGCCTGCAAAGTCTGATATTCGGAATCCTTCGCGCTGGCTTCGAGGACCTTCTTTTCCCAATTCGCGATGCTGCTCTCCAGGCTCTTCAATTCCGCCTTGATCGAAACGACGCGGCTGGCCGCGGCGGCCGCGTTTTGTTCCTTGATCGTCCCCAGCAAGCGCTGGAGGTCATCGAGCTTGATTTGCAGTGCTTGCAGCTTCGGGTGCTTTGGTTTCCAGATCGTCTTCCAATACGCGATCTCCGACTCCTTCTGCACCAGTTGCTGGGTCGTCTGCACGTACTGAACGTAGAGCTCGCTGTTGAAAGGCGCCGACGCAGTGGACGTCCCGCTGGACGCGCCCGCACCCGCACCCTGGCCCCCCGCCGCGGGCGGCGGCTTGGCGACGGGCGCCTGTCCGACCGTGGTCAGCAGTTCATCGGGAGTCAGGTTTTTCAGGCGATCCAATTCGTTGTTCAATTGGGCCTGTTGATTCTTCAAACCGGAAAGAAACAAGGCCGCGCTCTTTCCCTGCTCCGTCCAGAAGGCCATGTTGTTGGCCTTGATGAAGGCCTGAAATTCCGCCTGCTGCCGGGCGTGATCGGCACGCAACTGCGTAAGCTGATCCTTCATGCCGTGCCCAATCTCCTGCACGGTGGAGGCACGGCCCTCGCGGCGCATATCGAGAAACTCTTCGACGACGGCGTCGACGAAGCGCTGGGTGTATTCGCCATTGGGACCAGTGCCGGTCACCGTAAAAATATTGGTGCCTCGCGCGGATGCCGACGCGATGTCCACTCTTCCTGTCAGGGCCGGCGCCTCCAGCGCCAGCCGGCTCTTCGCCTTGTCGAGCACCATGGGACTCTTGAGCAACTCCACGGCGGTGCCAAAGATGTTGTCCCACTTGTCGTTGAACGTAGCGCTGCTGGTCGCGCTCGACACCAGTTCCTCGCGAATGATGAGCTGGCTGGAAGATTCATACATTTGCGGCCGGGAAAATAGCAGGTACCCCTCGTAGACCAAGCCGAGGCCAATGGTGAGAGCCAGTATCCACCAATGGCGGCGGATGAGCGAACGATAGCGGTAGACCTTGAGGCCGAGGCCGGCAGACATTGGGACCGACGGGGCTTGCGGATTGACGGAGTCCATGGCGGTTTAAATTATTTCCAGCGGAAGAAAATCTTCGGGATGAAGATGCGATCACCGTCTTGCAAGACAGGGTCCTGGCCGGCGTCGCCCGATTTGACGATCTTGTCGTAATTGGCCACGATGACCTCCACGCCTCCCCCCTTTTTCTGACGCGTGAGCTGGATCTTGTCATGGCTCCCCCATTCCCCGATTCCACCCGCCTTGAGGATGGCGTTCGTCAACGTGAGGGTCTCACCGGAAATGATTTCCTGCGGGCCGCCCATGCGGACTTCGCCGGAAAGATAAACGAGTCCCGAGCGGACACTGATCGGGCTGATGCGGTCGATGGCCAGCCGCACGGTCGCGTGATAGTAATAGTCGCGCTCCAACTGCTGCTTGATTTCCGACGCGGCCTCGGTGGCGGTGCGCCCGGAAACCTTCACGCGGCCCAAGGGAGGAACGTCCAGTTCCCCCGTGGCGGTGACGACGCGGGGAAAGCCGCCTTCACGGTCCTCCAGGATCTCCACCGTCACTTGATCGCCCGCCGACAGTTTTTTGTCGGGATCCACCACGGACATGCGCTCCTGCGGCATCATCCCCGCTCCCGGTTGCCCCACTCCTGTAGCCGGCAATCCTTGCTGATACGACCCGGACGGGTAGCCCTGCGGCCTTGGCGCAAAGCCTTGAGCTCCTCCCGTTACTGAGACCGCCAATAGTGCGGCGGTGACACTTGCAAAACGGAGAAAGCTAGGCATAGGCCATGTGGTAGGAATTTAGAATTTATAATACAAACTGAGGAAAACCAGGTTCTGGTAGTAGTCCTGGCCATCCAAATTTGAGTCCTTCCATATATAGCGATAATCGAGCCCAAGTGTCAGAGAATTTGAAAAATGATAGCGAAGGCCGAGCGCAGCACCGATCCGGTCGGCCTTTTCTCCCAGCGAACCGGAGGTGGTGTAGTGCTCGTAGAATACCGAGGGACCGAACTCCAATTTCTCCATCACTTTCCAATCGGCGTCGTACTCCACGTTGTAGAGAGTGATGTAGTCCGAGAGGAAACCAACCTCCGCGGTCTTGGAAAAAGCAACCCGGTGACGGAAGAATTCGCTCGGGCGGTTGTTGATCTCAAATTTGATGTAGTAGCTGTTGGAATCTTCATTGTCCTGCAGCGTGCCCCGCACCAACGCTGCATCGGATGCGCTGAGACCCAGTTGATTGATGTCGGCGTTATTGAAATCGCTGCCGCCGTCGAAGGAGAGCTGTTGATACCCGCCTTCGAGATACAGATTGGTGTACTCGGAAATCTGCCATTCGATGAACGGCCCAACCAGGAGACCTTTGCCATCCTGCCGGTCCGAATCCTTGAAATCAATGAAGCTGTAGGAACCGTTCACCCCGACCCGGATCGCCGGGTTCAACTGCCACGACGGTTTCACGAAGACGGTATCGATGGCCCGATCCTGCAATTGGAACGCCGCATCGGAAGTGGAGTTGGAGGTGTCCTGCGTGGTCCACAAATTATAATGGTCATAACCAAAGTTCAATTTGAAGGCTTGATTGATGGCCCATTCCCCCTCGAGTCCCGCCTGGTTTTCCCAACGGGCATAGACGGCCGCGTTGCTGATGTCCGCCACATCGTAGGTATCTTCCTGGTAGCTGATGCGATCGCGGACGGTCCACTTGACCGCTCCCGTGTAAAAGGTCAGGGCCAGTTCCGAGTTCGGCGAAATGAGGACACCGTTCGTGTCAAATTCACTGTGGCTGAAATACTTCGCGTAGCTGAGACCCACGTTGAACCGCAGGGTGTTCAAGTCGCTGATGCGCCATTCCGAATCGATGTTCAGGACGGGCCGGAAGATGAAATCGGAGATGCGATCGTCTTGCGCGAGCTTGATGTTGTCGTTGAATTCGAGGCCCACACCGAGCGCGAAGCCGAAGCGGAAATTGCCGAGAGCGAAATTGTATTTGTCGGTCTCTTCCGCCTCTTCCGTAACCGAGAGATCCTGTCCCGGACGCAGCGGCTTGAGACCGCTGGGAGACGCATCCTGGTAGGTGTAGTCGGAAGGGGTCACTGGGCCAATACCGCCGGAAGAGCGAGAGGTGCCCAAGTCACGGAAAAAGTCCTGTCCACGACTGGTTGACGGTCCTGCAACCACCAATACGGCAAGGGTTAGGGCAAAGTAGCCGGCGAATTTGTTCATAAAATACCTAAATTGCGTCGTTTCAGCCCAACCCTAGTCAGGGCGGCGAAAAAATTGCAACGCTAAAAGCGCGCCAATCGCTAGCGGAATTTATTCTTGATTCCAGCGGGCGCTTCACTGGCGCGGACGACCCGAAATCCGTAATTATCCGTGCTGCTGTCAGCCGCCGCGTGCACGCGGCACGAGGAGAGGAGGCTGAGCTTGAGAGCCCCATTGTACCAAGACGCGCCGCGCAGAACCTTGGCCTTGGATTCGTTATTCCAGTTATCCATGCACCACTGCCAAACATTTCCACCCATGTCATAGAGCCCATATTTATTAGGTTTGAAACTGCCCACGGGGGAGGTCCACGCAAAGCCGTCCTCGTATCCTTTGATGGCGACGTCCGAACCGGTTTCTTCGCCGGTATAGTTGCCGGCTCCCGGCGGCGGCGGCCATGCGGTGCCCCACGGATAGAGATCGGGCATGCCCATATCGCGGGCCTCGGGAGTCTTGCCGACCTCATCCGGCAAGCCAACCGCCTTGCTCCACTCGAGGTCGGTGGGCAGACGATAAAACTCGGTGGCGGGAAGCGATCCGTCGGCGTGTTCTTTCTTGGTCAGCCACTCGCAGAAGGCCACCGCTTCCACCCACGTGACATTCACGACGGGGTGATCGGTTCCTTGCCGGAAGCCCGGCGACAGCCACGAAGTGGATTTCAATTTCACGTCCTTGGCGAAAACTTCGAAGTCCTTCACGCGCGTCAGCCAGATGCAGAATTCGACATCGCCCACCGACGCGAATTTCATCCCCAAGCTATTCGCAGCGCTACTGCCCGTGTTGGTGGCGGGAATTGCAGCTGGCGTCGCCGGGGCAGGTGTGGCCGGCGTTGGGGTCGCGGGAACCGGTGTCGCCGGCACGGGCGCGGCCGGCGTCGGGGTGGCGAGCCGGGCTACTTGCATCGGCTCGGGCGTGGCGGGCTTTGGTGTGGGAGTGGCGAGCGCGACTGGCGGAGTAGCGACTGGCGGGCGCGGCGTGGCGGGCGCGGGTGGCGGGGTCGACGGTGCGGGCGGTGTCGGGAAACTGCCCACGGCGTAATTCTTCAGGTGGTCGATTTTCTCCTTGAGCGATTTCTGCAGATCGAGCGCGGCCTTGGCGTCTTCCACTTCCTTCGCACCTTTGGTCACAGCGGCGAGTTGTTGCTGGCGGGCGCTCTCGGCATCCGCGGCCGCCTTGGCCGCATCGGCCGCCGCCTTTTGCTTTTCCTCCAACGTCTTTTGCGCCGCTTGCAACGCGGTATTCGCGATCTGCTCCGCGGCCTGTTTCTCCGTGCTCTCCTTTTCAATCCCTTCGAGTT